>NZ_CP084557.1:0-215511 GCF_021801725.1 Arthrobacter sp. FW306-05-C
GAGCCGAGTGACATCCGTGCGGCACGCTCGCTCGGCCAAAGGGCCGATGAGCGGTCAGCCGTGGGGAACTTTGCCCGCATCCCGGATGTCCAGGTCCGCAGCTGATCGACGACCCAGTCGAACTCCGGGACGGTCAGGACAGTGCGCCGTCTGGGCCCGGAGCCAGCCGTGCCTTTGGCGAACCGGACTTGGAGGGCGCCAAAGCGTCCGTAGGCGCTAACGTGCGGATTCGGGCCAAAATCTTCCAGGTCCAGCATGGTCATTTCGCGACGGCGAAGACCGTAGGCGTAACAGACCTTGAAGGCCACCGAGTCGCGGAACAGGGGCAGCCAGCGTTTGGTGCCGGCCGCGTACTCATGGTCGATCAGATCATCGATGTAATCAAAGAGCCGTTGCAGTTCTGCCTTGGTGAACGACCGCTTCTGAGCCGGCACCGCGTCGTCGGTTGTGTGCCTGGGCGTGTTCCACTCGAAGCAAATTTGGCTTGGAATATCGCCGAAAGTGCGTTCGCAGAACTCACCCCATCCGTAACCAGGATGCGTCAAATAGGCGCAAAACATCGCGACCGCGTTGCTGTACGAGCGCAGCGTCTTCAGGCTGATCGGCTTTTCACCTGAGCGCAGCTCGGCCAGGAAATCCTCAATGTCCGCCGGACCCCATTGCCACGGAAACTCGCCCGTGAACTTCTGGAAGCGTTCCAGCAGTTGGCAGCGCTGTTTGATGGTCTGGGTCGTCAGCCCACGGGCCAGCATCTGCGCGCGCCAACCATCCAGCATCGCCAGGAAAGCCCGCTCATCAGCCCTGAACAGACCGATGTCCGGATCCACCAGCATCCGCGGAACGAAACCCGGAACGACACCACTCACCGCAACCCCTAAACCACGGAAACATGCATTAGATGCAGGAAACCTATAGCTTCAGCGTTCTACGCAGCAAATCCGGAGAACAGCACCTGATACTGCTGGAAGAACAAACCCCATCTGACATGCGGAAACGTCAGATACGTCAACTGCCGGGAGTTCTCGCAGCTACTTCTACTCCCGTCCTTTAAAGCGCCGATATCGTACCTTATGTCAACTAAAGTTGCTTTAGCAATCCAACTTGTCAACTAGAGTTGCAAGCGCTCATACTGTCACTGTAGCAATCAGGGGCTGATGAAGGGAAGCACGATGGGCTGGTTCACCGAGGGCAGCGAGCATGAAGGCTACGTCGTGTGTGTGTTCGCGGACGGCATGTACGGGTCCGGTGGCAGGTATATGGAGATCAACCTGATGACGCCCGACGGCCGCCCGGTCGCGCATGAGAATGGACCGGGCAGCGACGCATGGCGGCCGCCGTCCCAGGTGGTCGGATGGCGGGTCGCCTGTAGCTGTGTTCCGTTCCGGGAACACGTCATTTTGGATCCGTTGTGGACGCGGGTCTGGGATCCGGCAGACGAGGACGTCGCCGCGGGGCGCATCTATGCCGGACCGCCGGCAAGCGCCGACGCTGCTGATATGGGTGACCGGGAGGATCTTGAGCCGTTGTTCCTGGATGTGTGGCACCGGCATGTCGCCCCGGACCTGTCGCTGCACGCCATCGGCACCCTGAGCCGCAGCCTGAAGGATCTCGAAGCCCAGCTCGACGACGCCGTCTCGGCCGCCAGGGCGGCGGGCGTCTCCTGGGACAAGATTGGTCGAGCGTTCGGGATCAGTCGGCAAGGGGCCCAGAAGCGCTGGGAAACAGCGTCCGCCGTTGCGGCTAGCCGAAGCGAAAACAACTGAACGTCCGGATATTTGGGATTTGGCATGTGATTCCGCTCGTGTTTGGGGCATTGATATTTGGTGTTACAGACGTGAGAATGAAGTATGACTGCAGTGACAGGAGCCCGAGGCGGGCTGAAAGCCCATCAGGACTCGATCCGGTTGCCCGAGCCGGAGCTGGTCCGCGATTTGCGGGATCTGCTGGGCGCGAAACTGGTCGCCTACATCGGTTCCGTGAAGGAAACGCGCGCTGTCCGGCAGTGGGTGGACGGGGAACGGAAACCCTCCGCGGAGGTCATGCAGCGGCTCCGCACGGCCTACCATGTGGCTGCCCTGCTCGCGGAGCGGGATTCACGGGCTGTCGTGCAGGCCTGGTTCCAGGGGATGAACCCGCAACTGGACGACACCCCTCCGGCCCGGTTGCTCCGCGAAGGCCAACTCGAGGATGCAGGCCCGCTGGTCCTCGCCGCCGCCAGGGCATTTGCCGCGGCGGGCTGATCGGTGGTTTCTGGTGAATTGACCGCGGTGGCAGCCGCGGGACGGGTTTGGCGTGTCGGGTTCCGACCGGAACCGTGGGCTTGGAGCGGCTGGGAATGGGCCACCGACGGCCGGTTCCCGGGCCGCTGGGATGATCTGCACGGCAACTTCCGCACCGTCTATGCCGGCTCGAGCCTGCTGGCCTGCCTGCTGGAGGTTCTGGCGCATTTCCGCAAGGACGCCAGGCTCAGTCTGGAACTCGCTGACATCGTCGAGGACGATGAGGACAAAGTCCTGCACCCCACCATCGCACCGGGCAGCGTTCCCAAGGAATGGCTTGATGAACGTACGGTCGCTTCGGCGGAACTTTCAGGCCGGTATTGCGTTGTGACAGCCTCGAGTACCATCGCGGCGCTGCATTCAAACTTCATCGGCCTGGCACTGAGCCTGGGGCTCGATGATTTTGACGCCGCGGCGCTGAAGGACGCGCGGCCGCGGCGCCTGACCCAGTCGGTTGCCTCGTGGCTCTATGAGACGACGGACTTCGATGGTGTGACGTTCGCGTCCCGACACGGGGATGATCTGCAGCTGTGGGCTGTGTTCGAACGCCCGGAAGACCCCGCTGTCACTCCCAACATTCGCGACGTGGAGGTCGAAGAGCTGCAGCACGATACCCCGGCACTCCTTACCGCTTTCCGCCTCCTCGGTCTCCAGTGGGAGAACGACTGAGGAAGAACGTGCAGACAGTGTCTGCACAACCACCATTCCGTCCATGGGACCGCCGCCCCTCCCCGCGGGTCCACCTGGTGAGCCCTCTCCCTTGCACTTGTCGGCTGCCAGCCTGTGTTGGGCGATGTGTCCGTAGGCTACCGTGAAGGGCAGAACCATTTGTGGGGGTGACCGGTGGCTCAGACGAAGGAAGCGGTGCCGCAGACGCGCCGCTCTGCTCCGTACTGGGAGTGGGTGCAGATGTACCGGCGGGGCATCGAGCCGGCGAAGATCGCCGCAGTGTGCGGTGCGGCAGTGACCACTGTCCGCTATCACCTGCAGATCGCGGCGAAGAGAGATCCTGGCCTTCGTGGCGAGCATGCCGCTGCCATGCCGGTCAAGGTCCGGTCCGATACGGCTTTGCAAAGGATGGACGAGCTGGTCGCGTTCTACCGCACGGAAGGGCGTCTGCCGGCAGCCCACGCGACATCCTCCAGTGAACAGGCCCTGGCCAGCTGGCTGTACCGTCGACGCCGGGAATCAGCAGCCGGAACCCTCTCCCCCACGCTCAGCGCAGGCTTGGGCGTCATCCCCGGCTGGAATCAGGCGTCGCCCCGGAAGGCCGAGGACGAGGCACGGTGGCAGCGACGGCTGAGGGAAGTTGAAGCCTTCTGTAAGGCAGGCGGTGAATTGCCACGGCACCAGAAAACCGACGACCCGGTCGAGCGCACACTGGGGGTGTGGCTGCACGGCCAGCGCATCAACTACAACCACGGCAGGCTGGCACCGGAGAAGAAGTCGCGGCTGGATAAAGTCCTGCCGGGGTGGCGCGAGGGCCGACCGCGCGGCCGCCGCCGCGATTCATAGCCGACGGGCACCCAGCGACACCTGACTCCGGCCACCAGGACATGCTAAGTGCCAAGCACACCGGGGCCAGTTAGTCGGCCCCGGCCAGCGCTGTTTGATTTTCCCGGGCTGGACGGCCTCAAGGCCTACCGGCTCATGCCCTTCTGAAGGATCTTGGTCTGTCCGTTCGCTCCGCGCGTTTTGCGGGCCTTTGCAGGCTTTGGCCCCTTAGCCACGGCTGCACTGGGTGGTGTGCCCTGGTCCTGATCGGCACTGAGCCGCGCTTCTACAGCTTCGCGGTCGGCCACGCTTTCCAGGCTGGCAGCCAGTGTCTGGCGGCGTTCGGCCGAGTCGTATTTGACTCCCGCTTCATGGTGCAGATGCTCGGCACGGGGATTGTCGCGGGCGGCTGTCCAATCCCTGATCAGCTTCCTTTCCATGTCCTTTTCCTCGGCGACGCTGTCCGCAAAGTTGTGCCGCTGTTCCCAGTTATGTGCCTCGATGGGTTTTGCCTCATGGAGCCAGGCCAGTGCTTCGTCAAGGTCTTCCTTGGAGGGTGCCTCAGCGGCGGCCGCCCGTTGCCTGTCTTCTCGGTCGGCTTCCGCGAGCAGCTGTCCAGCGTGGGCATTCTCGTCCCGGCCGGCGGTGCGTTCCGATTGGGCTTGGTCGCGGTCCCGCTCGGCCTTCGCCATTGCGGCAGACACGGATGCTTCGTCGGCGCCCAGGTTGTCCACGTCCAGGCCGTAGCGGCGTTGCACCTGGTCGTGGATTGCCTCGGCCGCGTCGCGCGCTGCCGGGTCGTGGTCCTTCCACGTGGTGGCGGTCTCGTGGACCCGTTCGATGTCTCGGCCGCTGGCGGTGTCCCACCACCGGTTGTCCATGACCGGGGCGAGCTGTGCGCGGGCAGCAGCCCGCTCGGCGTCGTACCGGGCCTGCAGTTCCCGGGCCTGTTGTTCCTCGGCCGCCTGGGCGCGGCGCAGCTCTTGTTCGCGTGTCCTGGCGAGCTGCTCACCGAGCCGTCCGGCGACGGTCAACCCGACGCGGGTCATTCCTTCGATCGCTTCCTCGATGCCGTCGGATTCACTCATGGTTCCCCCTCCTGGTAGTCATCTTTCAAGGTCCGGGCGGGTGCTCCCGCCCCGGGTGGTCGTGTGGGTACGTGCCTGCTCGTATTTCGGTGGCAGCACCGAACCGGCCGGGCGTCCTTGGATCTGGCCGGCAGTGCTCGTGCGTACAGCTTCGGCCGCTTCACTATCTACAGCCGGTGTCGGCGCGGGAGTGCTGGGCAGTGCGGCGGCGACCTGGCTCAGGTGGTGCTTCACCATGTGGCTGATCTGCCGTGCTCGGCGAAGATCGTTTGAGGCCTTGTGCATGTCGTGGACGGCCTTGGCGACGTTGAGCAGCTGACGCAGCAAGATTGCCTGCGCGGCGGTTCCGGTGCCACCCATCGAAGCTGCCATGAGCATGAGCGAGGCTCCGCGGGCAGATGGCCCTGCGCTGCGGATGGGGCGGACTGGGTAGCGCCGCAGTTGTGCTGTCTTGGACAGCTCGTCGGCCGCTGCTGCGAGTGGTCCGGGCGTTGCCTCGGTTGCCGTGGACCAGGCTGCGAAGGCGCCGGATGTCTCGCGTGCGACGTGCGCCCAGGTCGCGTGATCGTCCAGCGGGACGGAGCGCAGGTTTTCGCGCAGCCGTGCGACTTCGTCGCTGTATTGCTCCCACAGTTGCGGGTCCGGTTCGTAAGCTTCACGGCCGATCGTGACAGGACGCCGTCCACGGGCTGCTGCCTGCCATTCGGCGACGGCCTCAGTCGCCCCTTGCGGAGTGTCCTGCCATTCGCTGCGGAGCTTGGGCAGCGCGAGGTCTTTTGCGAGGTGGCCGCCGCCGAACCAGACCGGCCGGCCACCCTTTGGGGGACGTTCCGCCACGCTGTAGCCGACCACGACATCGTCGCGTCCGGACGCGTACCGTGGCCGGACCAAGGCACCGGTACGGCGGAGACGGCGGACGAATTCTGCCTCATCCTGGGCCGCGGTCGCGCAGGCACGGACCTTGCGTTCCAGGGACCGGCGTTCCGGTTCGGGTGCGCCGCGCCGTACGGATGCTTCGCGCTCACCGGGACGCAGACCGCGGGTGGAATGCGTGGGTGAGAGTTCTTCCAGGCCGTACTTTTTCTCAAGCTCGCGGGCTACTTGCTGTGCGCGAGGGAAGTCCCGCCAGCTGCTCCACTTGGTGCCGTCCTCGCGGACCATGGACGCGGCAATATGGATGTGGTCGTTCCCGGCTTTGCTGTGGCCGTGACGGATCGCGACCCACTGTGCCGGTGCACGGCCGCTGGCTTCGGTGAACCCCATTTCGTCCATGAAGTCCTGGGCGATTGCCGCCCATTTCTCGTCAGTGAGGTCGCCTTCTTCGGCACGCAGTGACAGGGAGCAGTGCCAGACATGTCCGCCGGGAATCTCGACATCCAGGACGCTACGGGCCCGGTCAAGTTCCCTGGCAATGGCCTGGGCGGCGTCAGCGTTCAGTTCGTCATCGTTGTGCCACGCCATGATCGACGGTGAGCCCGCGATCAGGTGCGGGTCGGTGTGCTCGTTCGCCCTCCCGGGACCGGCAAGGTATGCGATCAGCCCGTGCATGCGGGTGCCCTTGGTGATGTTGGGAATCATCAGCGCACCATAGAATCCAGCATCGAATTGAGCCGGTCGGCGACGGCCCGGACACGGGTCAACACAGTGCGGGCAGCTTCCGGGAACTCGTCGGTGGCGTTGGCGTGACGAGCCAGCTGGTTGACGTTGTTCGACAGGGCTGCAAGGTAGCGGCGTGCGGCGATGAATTCCACCGCAATCGCCCGGCGTTCAGCCAGCGATTCGGAGTTTTCAGCGTACAGGGCCGCGCTGACAAGGATCTCCGATGGGCTGCGCCCGGTCCGTTCTTCCAGGACCTTCAGCTGCGCCCGTTCGAACTCCGACATCGACACGCGCACGTACTGGGTGTCACCGTCAATGTTCGCGCGGCGGCGGCGGGCGAACCGGCGGGGAGACTTCGGTTCTTCGCTCACCCCTTGCTCCTCCCCCACATGCCCAGCGCAGCGCCCCGGAATTTCCGGGACGACACCCTCAGTGTCGCCGATCAACGCGCGCAAGCCGTGGATCGACACGCGGCTTATGGCACATAACCGACTAGCTTGCTCCGTCAAATCACCTGCGCCCGAATATGGGCGCAGGCAGTAGTGGATTGGTACTGCCCTGCTGGACGCTGCGCGTCTGACTTGTCCAAACGACTGCGTCGTTCCGTTTCGGCTGGGTGAGGCTACTGCCCGGTCCTTCCTTGGCAAGTCTCCGCGGCCGGCTTTCGCGGCATATCCTCGCTCCGCTCCGGTATTCCACGGTCCGGCCTCTCCGACTGGCCAATTCCCTCACCGGCCAAGTTTCGGCAAGCGTGCCGAAAGGAACGCGGCATAGGGTTAGCGAAAGGTACAGTTTTGGCTCTCATCTCACCGACCGAAGTGGCCAGGCGATACGGCGTCTCCCCGACACAGCTGCGGCAGTGGCGGCGCCGCGGCGTCGGCCCCGAATACTTCCAGTTCACCGCACGGACTATCAGCTACTGCGACGACTACCTGCGGGACTGGTTCAACGACGCTCGGAACACCGACCTGCTGGCGGAACGCCCTCCCGCGAAGGGGGACACGTCATGCCAGGACGGGCGCGTCCGGCCGCCGCCCACGTGCGGGTCGTTAGGCTGGGGTCATGGCGAACCTCAACATTGAACAGACACGAAACCAAGCCCGCGCGCTGCTGGACTCCCGCATCGAATCCGTCACCGCCCTCGTGCGGAGCCGCCAGCGGATCACCGAACTTCGGGACCAACTTGTCGCCGCCGAACGCGACGACAAGCGCGCCTATGTCCAGGCCACCCGGGACGGGTGGAGTGCAGACGAACTGAAGAAGTTAGGGCTCGAACCAGCCGCGGTAAAACGCCGCCGATCAGCCAAGCGCTCTACCGGTCCAGAACAAGGAACCGGCCAGGACGCGGCCTCATCCGTCGACGACCAGTAACCCTTCTTCCGATCCACGCCCGAGGACATGACGTGCCTCGAAACGCTGCGAAGGCCGGCACCCTTAATGGTGCCGGCCTTCGCCGCGTTTCAGGTTCTGTTGTCAGTCCTCAGCCGACGCGTCCTCGCCTTCACTGACCTGACCGGCAGCGATACGCTCCGCCGCCTTCGCGTACGCTGCCTCGATGTACGCGGCCAGGTCATCTTCCCGAACCCTCCACAGCCGCCGGGGCCCGAACTGCGCCGCGCGCAGTTCCCCACTTTTCACCAGGGCATAAACCATTGGTCTGCCCAGGTTTAGGACCTCCTGAACCTGCGCAAGCGTCATCATCCGCGGCAACACGTTGCTGGCAGCTGCAGGGCTGGCGTCACTGTCCTCATTTCTCGGTGTCACGGGCTAGATCTCCTCGCGCCGGTGTGCCATCTCGTCCTTCTTCCGCTGCCCTCTGCGCAGTCCGCCGGCCTCCACCGGAGGCCAGGGCTTACCGGCGTTGTACTTGCGCTGCCGGCGCCGTACTTCACGCATCGTTGCGTAGACGATGAGATCGGAGACGCTCGCGTCACCTTCCTCGTCCCCGGTTTCCAGGAACGCAGCCCGGACCTGCCCCGCCTGGTCCTCGGTGAAGTACGGAGTGAACGCGGCAATCTTCTTCTCCTTGGCCATCAAACAGCATCCCGTCCCAGGCGGTGTGCTCGAGCGCCGGCCACGGATGCAGGCTGCCCGGGAAACCAGGGGCGAAGGGTCACGGAGCCGTCCTTCTCCAAACCACTATCGGAGTGCTGTCCGCCGCCATCGTGGCGGAGATGCTCTGCGTGCGTCATCGTGTCCCTTGTGCTCGTGATCCGGTAAATGGGGAAGCCTGTAGGGGCCAGCGTATCCGCTGGCCCCTACAGGCACCCTGCTCTTAGAACGTTGGTTCTGCCGTGCGGTCCGGCTGGGCGTAGCCCCCTCCTATGGCGTTGTTGCCGAACCAGGGATCGTCGTCGGCGTAGCCCTTGTCACCGGACTCGGCTGCGGCTTCCTGCTGAGTATTAAGCCGGTCCCGCGAACGTGTACGGGGGCCGACACCCTCCGCCGGAGCTTCGTCCTGCGCTGCTTCCTCCTCGGCCGACGGCTGTTCCCGGAGCGACTGCTTCACCGCCGCTCCCACAGCTTGAGCTGTCACGAATCCACGGGGAACGTTGGCGTAGCGGAGTGAGGGGCCAACCTCGTCCACTTCGAGCTCTATTACGGTGCGCTTCTCGCCTTCCTTGGTTTCGTAGGAGCGGGACTTCAACCGCCCCTCGGCGATGACGCGCATGCCCTTGGTCAGGGACTCGGCCACGTTCTCAGCTGCTTCCCGCCAGACACTGGCGCGGAGGAAAAGTGTCTCCCCGTCCTTCCACTCGTTGGACTGGCGGTCGAACGTCCTGGGCGTTGAAGCGATGGTGAAGTTAGCCACCGCGGATCCCGACGGAGTGAAGCGCAGCTCCGGGTCTGATGTCAGGTTTCCGATGACTGTAATGGTGGTTTCGCCGGCCATGATGGTTCCTTTTCCTCGTGTGCTGGTGATGTTCTCGGTATCTGATGTGGGTTCGTTCTGAGGTTCGGTCCCACCCGGTTCTTCGTGGGTGAGGTCATTAGGTTGGTACTGGTTCGCAGTGTGCTCGTCCCAGAGCCCGCCCTCCCCGAGCGGAGCCCGGCTGATCGCCTCAAGGAACCGGTCATCCCCTGCCCCGTCCGGGACGGGGTAGAAGCCCTCGTACAGCTCCTCACTGAGCGGTTCCACAATGGCGGGTTCCACAACGTAGGGGTCCACAACCTCAAAGGGAATCCTGCCGCTGGGGTTGACCTGCCGGAACAGGTCCACCTCCAACGGGATCCGTGGGCTGAGGTTGAACCCGACGACCGGCCGCGGGGCGGTCACGGCCCTCACGCTGCCTTGTGAGTCATGGCCGCGTGGACGAGCTTGTCGCGGCGCAGACCGGACCAGTGGTCCTGGTCGTCGGAGTTGTTCACGACCACGGGCGCCTGGGAGTAGCCGAGCTCGGCGGTGATGTACTCCAGCGCTGCCGGCACTTCGGTGATGTCCACGGCCGTGTAGGTGATGCCCTTTGAGTCGAAGTAGTCCTTCGTCTTCTCGCAGTTGGGGCAGTCGGGCTTGGTGTAGACCGTGTAAGCGGCCGGTGTTGCAGTCATTTTCAGCACCTGGTTTCGTATCAAATAAGTTTCGTTCGTCTGGGTGACTTGTTACCTCAATTTTAGCAATCATTCAACTGAATGAATAGGGGTTTTACCGCATATTCTAGGCTTTTTTGCGCTACAGCTGGGCGGATATTCTGCACTGAGCCACGGGGACGGATGGCTGGTGGTGTCGATTTCAGAAGCTGACTGCACAGATGTCAGAAGTCCTCTACACATGCCCTGGATCCGGCCTCCGTTGCCAGCGGCCGCCCAAAGACACGGCGTGTGGCACCTAACTTTGTCTGCCGGACACTGCTAGGTATGAACCAATTGGGGGAACAGGATGCTGAGGTCTGGGAAAGATGCGACCAGTCAGCCCCGGGGGGGTCGCACCACCGACCCCCCGCCCCCAGACCCCACCACGCCACCCACTCAAGAGGCCAACTGCGCCGGGCAGGCCCACGGCGCGGCCCGGGAGACGCAGCCCCGCAGGACACCACGGCACAGCACGGCACAGCACGGCCCAGGAGACCAGTGAAGGGGAGCAACCACGAAAAACTGCCGGACATCCGGCAGTTTCCACCAGGCCGAAACTGCATGGGGGATCGGATGCCCCCCTGCAGCCACGCTCCACGGGGCCGAGCCCCTGCGACTCCTGGAGTTTTGCAGTTGGTCGCCCAACAGCCAGTGGCTAGGCTACTCCCCGCCCCGCCAGAACTGTCGGGCGACCGACAAAGCGTGCGTTCCCCAACATGCTCCGGGAACAGCCATTTCACCACTCCCCCTAAGCGCCGACGCCGGACTGCGGCATTCCAGCCCCTTCACTAAAACTGATGGACATCCATCAGTCCAAAGTAGGGAACGTCAGAATGAACAAGCACTGTCTTTATCCCCGGCAATTCCGGGCGATAACGGGACCTTTAGTCGGGGTTGCGCATTTTAAATAACGCATTTATTATTTATCTCACCGGTCGGAAGGTCACTATTTCGAGTTATTGAATCGCTAGCTAGAAATCCGTCCGGTTATGGCAGTAGTTGCAGCGAATGAGCGCGCGGTCAGGAAAATCTTGATTCGCTCTTCGTAGTGTCGGAACTTTCCGACAGCGGTCCTTGCGTGTTTACACATGCAGGGGCCGCTTCCTTTCTTCTGTAAGAAGACGGGGGGAATGGCCCTGGAACCCGCCTCTTGTGGGGCTTAGGGCTCTATCCGCACCTTCAATGTGGGAGACGGATCAACCTAGGTTGGAGCGATTTACGGATATCGCGCCTTTCCCCCTCATTGAATAAAGCCTTATTGTTTTGCCCCTAAAAAGATCGGACGTTGTTTGCTATGAGTAAAAAGCAGAAGTTCATTAGCCGTGCAATCCACCTTGTGGACATTGAGAACCAAGTGGGTTCGCCGCGCTGCAGTGCCGATGAAATCAAAGATTGGTTCGAGCACTATTCGTCTACGGTCAATTTTGGTGCCCTCGATATTGTGGTGTTCGGTGTAACGAACATTCATAACATCTTCGCGGTGAAGCAGTCTGGTATTTCGGCTAGGATCGTTCACAAATTCGGTCCCGATGGCGCAGATATCGCCCTGCAAACGGTTATGGAAGACGAAGGCCTAGATCGCCGCTTTGGACGGATCTATTGCGTTTCCGGCGATGGCGGGTTCGCGGAGCAGGTAGGCCGTTTGGGCTCCACCGTCCAGGTGCACGTGGTTGCGCGCAGGTCCGCCCTCGCGAAGCGCCTTGAACTTGCGGCGGGATCGGTGATTCTCTTGCCCGAGGCCATCGACCGTAAAGAAGCAGCTGCCGCACTTCGGCATGTCGGCTGATGAGGGAGGCATGGCACCTCGCAAAGCCGCCTGTTCCCCGCGACGTCCTGCGCGGGGCGGACGAAGGCGAGACAGCCTGCGGGCTGAGCAGCTGGAATATCAGACTCCATTGGGAGGACGTGACGTGCCTACGGTGCCGCGGCACCGAGTTTTTCTGGGCACTCGAACATGGTGGACGCCGCCGTTAGCGCCCAAAGGCGACTGCACAGCGGAAGATCTGGCCGTACAAGAGGGCCGCTCGGCGGACGTCGCCGGCTCCTGGCGACGTCCGTTCGTCCACGTGCCGCCCGGGCAATCGGCTCACATGCAGAGGCACCCGAGTGGTCGAACTTCTCGGGTGCCTCGTTTCGGGGATTTCAGAGGTTGCGGATTCGCTTCCACCGATCGGTGATCGTCGGAGTCATCCAGTAATACATGCCGGAGCGCGCCGGCGTTAAGCTGGCACCCGAATCGCCGATAATCGGCCACCAGTCGGTCTCGTAATGCTTCCGGAAGTGGCGGGTGAGCTTGGTGAACGTGTTCGTGACGCGACCCGCAGAGTGCCCAGTCTCCTCAACGAGGTCCTCCTGGTTGTACTCGTGTGTCCCACGTGGGTCGCGTGCTATGACGTCCATGATGTCGGTGAGAACTTGGGTGATGATCGTGTCACCCTGAGCGACGCGTGCCAGTCGCTCTTCCGTCCACACTTCGTCTTTGGCGTCGGACCGTTCGTCTTTAGCATCGGACCGTTCAGACACGCCCTCGTGAGGGGGCGTTTCTGCAGCGGACGCGGAAGCAGATGAAACGGTGCTGCGAGCTCGCGATCGCTCCGCAAGCAGCTGGTACACCGCCTCGAGGTCCTCGGCGGGAACTGGTACAGAATGAAAATCGCTGGGAGACATTTCTTTATCCTTTCGGGGACCAACTCTTATGTTCTCCAGACGAGCCAGTATTCTCTCCCAGAGCAATACCAGCGTCTGGAGACCTATCAGTCCGCCCATTGAAGCTCTGGGGAGACCAGGTCGCTGCCTCCGACCTACTTACGCGCCGCCGGCGACTGTGGTCATCCCCGCAGGTTCCCCCAGCGGCAGCCCCCCTGTGCCGGAAATGTCCCCTCACGGCTGGGGTGACGTACGCAGCTGGCGTGAGTGCCGGGGCCGAATGGGCGTCGTCCCTGCTGAAAGAAGACTGACCACCACGGAAGGTGCGTAGGCAGCGCGTGGCGTGGCCCATGGGAAGGGCGCCCGGGCAAGGGTTCAAACTTGAAAAGTAAGCATGCTTGCTATTAGGTTTGTGTCAGCTTCTCCGCCTGGCCCCCATCAGGCGGAGTGGTTGCCAGGAAGGCCCCGCGGTCCCAAGTGCTGCGGGGTTTATCGCTATCCGCGCTTGCGCAGCAGGCGTCAGGGAACCGAACCGCAGAGGGAGAGTGCAGTGGCTCAGGGCGATATCGAGACCTACTACGAACACGGCCAGTGGAAGAACAAACGCGAGGGAACTGACCGCGCCTTCGGTGCCAGCTACGGCACCAAAGACGAAGCGCTGGCCGCCGGCCGCACCGCGGCCCAGGCGGACAAGGTGGAGCACGTCATTAAGAACCAGGATGGCCAGATAGCCTCGAAGAACAGCTACGGCAACGATCCCCGGAATGTCCCGGGCTGATTGCCAAACGACGTCCTGGCGTTGCGGCGCCGGGCACACAAGAAGGGCCGGCTCGAATGTGAACTGCTCCCCGAAAGTTGGACTGATAATTCAGTTCTGACTTTCGGGGAGTAGTTTTATGCATAGAAGAAGTTCGTTGTCGCAGGAGCAGCGCGAGGCCGCGGTAGCGTTGTTTGAAACGGGTTGGGGTGCTTGGGCGGTAGCGACCCGACTCGCAGTAGGCAGGGGTGCCATCAAGCGGTTATACGATCGATGGCGGATACGCGGAGGTACGACGCTGATAGCCAAGCCAACCCGTCCGGTGTACTCGTTTCAGTTCAAACTTGATGCTGTGCAGAGATACCGTGCGGGTGAGCCCAGGGTGGCTCTGGCGAAGGAGCTTGGGCTGTCTTCCCCGCTGATGCTGGAGAAATGGGCGCGGCAGTACCGGACGGAGGGCGAGGACGGGCTGCGGCCCAAGCCGAAAGGCCGGCCTAAGACAAACCCCGCGACAACAAGCAAACCAGAACCTGAGCTGCAGCGGCTACGCCGTGAGAACGAGCGACTGCGTGCTGAGGTGGCCTTCCTGGGAAAAGTGCAGGCCTTGAGGGACGAGGAACGGCGCTAAAGGTTCGCGCCGTCATCGCTCTCAAGGCTGAGCACCGGTTGGAAGTTCTCCTGGACGTTGCCGGCTTAGCTCGGTCCACGTTCTTCTATCACCAGGCCCGACTTAATCGGCCCGATCCACAAGCCTCCCTGAAGGCAGCTGTCACTGAGATTTTTACGAAGAACCACCGCCGTTACGGGCACCGCCGGATCCACATCGAGCTGTTGAAGCAAGGGTGGAGGGTCGCGAAGAAGACCGTACTGAAGCTCATGCGTTCCCTGCGGCTGGTTTGTAAGGTCCGAAGCAGGAAACGCTACAACTCCTATCAGGGCGAGCAAGGCGTTGTTGCCCCGAACCTGCTCAAACGCCAGTTCGAAGCGGATGCCCCAAACCAGAAGTGGGTCACTGATGTGACCGAGTTCAGCGTCGGTGACCGGAAACTCTACCTCTCACCGATCATGGACCTCTTTGACCGGCAGATCATCTCCCACGCTCTTGGAATCTCTCCCAACCTGGAACTGGCAAACGCTTCACTGCGTGGCGCACTCGCAATGCTCGAGGACGGCCAGAAACCCTTGGTGCACTCCGATCAGGGATTCCAATATCAACACAGTTCCTGGCGCACGCTCTTGGCGGACGCCGGCGCGGTCCAATCGATGTCCCGCAAGGCCAATTGCTACGACAATGCCGTTATGGAGAACTTCTTCGGACACCTCAAGGAAGAGCTCTTCCACCGCGTCCGGTTCCTTAGTACCGAGGCACTTGAATCTGCGCTGCACGAATACATCCACTGGTACAACACCGAAAGAATCTCCACGAAGCTGAAGGGATTAAGCCCGGTTCAATACCGCGCCTACCTGCTCGCTGCGTAGCGCGTTGCCCGCTGTGATCGGGGTGGGGATCTCACGGCCGTTCGCTGAGCCTTTTAATGAACTCGTCGGCCTGGGCCAGGTTGCGCGCCATCTTGGCCCGCTGCTGCATGGCCCGTTCGAGAAACCCCGTCAAGGCCCCGTTTTCAGCATTATCCGATGCCAGAAGGGCGAGGATCTCAGCCATTTCCTCCAGTGAAAAACCTAGCGGCTTCATCTGCTTAATGACCATCAGGCGTTCGAAATCATCCTCTGAGAACACCCTGAAACCACCATGAGTACGTGCCGTTGCCGGAAGCAGCCCGACATCGTCATAGTGGCGGATGGTCCGCAGGGACAGGCCCGTCCGCTCTGCCAGCTCGCCGATGTGCATGGTGTTGGTGCTGCTGGTCTTAGCCGTCATCAGCGCCTCCGTCCTGTTCGGATTTAAACTCTACCATCACGTTAGGGTAGAGTTTTCGTATGGGGTGAGACCTTCAAGAGTAAATCCCCCTCCTCCCCGGCGCGGCGCTGCGCCCCCAAAGTCACTTGCACAATGAAGCCGCACCCGCGCGTCTTCCTCACCACGAACGGAGCCAGAAATGGCCGCCACACAAGTCGAACACCCGCCGGCGTTCACCCCTGAACAGCTGCAGTCGGTGCGGGGCACCCTGATGTCACCGCGCCGGCTCAAGACCGAAGTCCTGGCCGGCCTCGTCGTCGCCCTTGCCCTGATCCCGGAAGCGATCGCCTTCTCGATCATCGCCGGAGTGGACCCGCGGATCGGACTCTTCGCGTCCTTCACCATGGCCGTCACCATCGCCTTCGTCGGTGGCCGCCCCGCCATGATCTCCGCCGCTACCGGCGCGATCGCCCTGGTCATCGCGCCGCTGGTGAAGACCCACGGGGTGGACTACTTTGTCGCCGCCGTCATCCTCGCCGGCATCTTCCAGATCATCCTGGGCCTGTCCGGGGTGGCAAAGCTCATGCGGTTTATCCCGCGCTCGGTCATGGTGGGCTTCGTCAACGCGCTGGCCATCCTGATTTTCATGTCTCAGGTCCCCGAGCTGATCGGTGTCCCGTGGCTGGTCTACCCGCTCACGGCGCTGGGCCTGGTCGTTGTCTTTGGCCTGCCGAAGCTGACCAAGGCCGTCCCCGCACCGTTGGTTGCCATCATTGTCTTGACGCTGATCACCGTTTTCGCCGCCGTCGCGGTCCCCACGGTGGGCGACAAGGGCGAGCTGCCCGACGCGCTGCCAACCCTGTTCATTCCGAACGTTCCGTTCAGCCTCGAGACCCTGCAGATCATCTTCCCCTTCTCCCTGGCCATGGCCTTAGTGGGCCTGCTTGAATCCCTCATGACCGCCAAGCTGGTGGACGACGTCACGGACACCCGCTCACACAAAACCCGCGAGGCCTGGGGCCAGGGGGTCGCGAACGTCGTCACCGGCTTGTTCGGCGGCATGGGCGGCTGCGCGATGATCGGCCAGACCATGATCAACGTCAAGGCCTCAGGCGCACGGACACGGATCTCCACCTTCCTCGCCGGTGTCTTCTTGCTGATACTCGTCGTCGCCTTGGGCGGCATCGTCTCACTGATCCCCATGGCCGCGCTGGTCGCCGTCATGATCTTCGTCTCCGTCGCCACCTTCGACTGGCACAGCATCCACCCCCGGACCCTGAAGATCATGCCCAAGAGCGAAACCGCGGTCATGGTCGCCACCGTCATCGGCACCGTGGCCACGCACAACCTGGCCGTGGGCGTCGGTGCCGGCGTCATGGTCGCGATGGTCCTGTTCGCCCGCCGCGTCGCACACCTGGTCACCGTCGAACGCCACGTCACAATCACCGGCGGCCATGAAACCGCCACCTACGTCGTGGACGGAGAACTGTTCTTCGCTTCCTCCAATGACCTTTACACCCAGTTCGAGTACGCGCTGGACCCCGACCGCGTAATTATCGACATGCACGCCTCCCACCTCTGGGATGCCTCCACCATCGCGGCCCTGGACGCCATTACTGAGAAATACCACCACCACGGTAAAGAGGTAAAGATCATCGGCCTCAACGACGCCAGCACCCTCATGCGCGAACGCCTCGGCGGTAAACTCAGCGCCGGCCACTGAACAAACCGAAAGAGCTCCCCTCCAAACTCTGGAAGGGAGCTCTTTCGCGTATCAAACGACAGCGGTCGATGAAACTTTAGCTACTGTCTTGGGATCATAATTAAAGAGTCCAACTTTCGGGGACCAGTTCAATGACCAAGCCAGTCCGTCCGGTCTGTGGTGGCCAGAGGTTGACGTCTATGTAGGGTGCTCCGGAAGTTCTTTTGCATACAGCGGCGCGGCATGGGACCTTCAGGGCGGCGCATATTATGAGACTTGGTGGTCCGTAACCTTCCCAGACGGCACCGGCGAGTACGACAACTGGCCCCGTCAGACGCTGCAAGCGAGCAGCAGCGGCTTCCTGACCACTTCCACGTTCTACGCGGCCAATCATGGATCGGGTCGTTACACCGCAACGATGTACCTTAAGAAGGACGGAAGCGAAGTAGGACGGCATACAACGGAGTGCTACAAGTGAGGGTCTGAATGAACAGTCAGGAATACAGGGCAGGCGAAACAACCTACGGACCACTTGAACTGAAAAGCATCTGGAAGCGTCATGAACTAAGAAATTTCGATCTCATGGTGATATTGCAGGTCTCCGGAGGTGAGCACGCAGCCCAACGCATTCTTCGAGATGAAGAAGTTTCTGCGGAAGACAAAGCATCTCTGGCCATTGCCAACGACTTAGCCAAGCAGAAAGGTTATTTACCTTTGTTTGATTTGGCTGATGATGGCGCTGAAGTATCCGAAGGTCAGCGGGCAGAGCTAGAAGAGTTTTTCGAGTCAGAAGAATGGGAGACCAGAAATCAAAGCAGCACGCGGAACCCCTGACAGGGTGGCTGCGTGAACTCTGAGCATGAAAAGGTCCCCGGTTGAACCGGGGACCTTTTCGTGCTCTTCACATGTCCCGGGTCTGCCGGTTGCCGCGGGCAAGGAGCCCCGTGGCCAGCCGCGTGTAACCGGCAGGAGGGGAAAATCTTGATTCCCAATCGGCCCTGGGAAGATCAGACAGCGTTCGGCCCTGCCAACTAATTACCCGTTAGCGACGGACAGCCGGGATACCCAGGTCTACCTGTCCGCGCTGGACAGCACTGTGTGGCTGTGACAGGTTTATATGGCCCCGGCAGGACGGTTATTTCTGGCCCCACTTCATGACTCGCCGGGCACCTGTGGCGGTTATTTGTGGCCCCACCTTCAACGTTGGATTCATCACTGGATGGATGCGGCGGAAGGCTGGTCTGGATGGAGTCGAGAGTGGAGTTGTTCGCGCGGATTCGAAGGGACGCCCGGGTTGAGGGCCTGTCGGTTCGTGCGTTGGCGGTCCGGTACGGGGTTCACAGGCGAACGGTAAGGCAGGCGCTGGATTCGGCTGCCCCTCCGGAGCGTAAACAGAGGCAAGGCGTGTCCTGGAGGCTGGAGCCTTTTAAGGGCGCGATCGATGCGATGCTGATCGAGGACACGACGGCGCCGCGGAAGCAGCGCCATACTGCACGCAGGATTTTGGCCCGGCTCATTGAAGAGCACGGTGCGCAGGAGCTGTCGTATTCGACGGTGCGTGATTACGTAAGGGTCCGTCGGGCCCAGATTGATGTGGAGGCTGGCCGCCGGGTTGAGGTGTTCGTTCCTCAGGAACACGCTCCGGGTGCTGAGGCTGAGGTGGACTTCGGCGAGGTCTATGTCGTGCTGAACGGGGTGAAGACGAAGTGTCACCTGTTCATTTTCCGGTTATCGCATTCGGGCAGGGCCATCCATCGGATCTACCCGACCCAGGCCCAGGAGGCCTTCCTTGAAGGGCACATCGAGGCCTTCAAGGTTCTGGGCGGCATCCCGACTAAACACATCCGCTATGACAATCTCAGCAGTGCTGTCACCGCTGTGGTGTTCGGTCAGGGCCGGCAGCGCCGGGAGAACGACAGATGGGTGTTGTTCCGTTCGTTCTACGGCTTCGATCCCTTCTATTGCCAGCCTGGTATCGCCGGGGCCCACGAAAAGGGCGGGGTTGAGGGTGAGGTGGGCTGGTTCCGCCGCAACCGGCTTTCACCGATGCCGGTTGCTGACTCCCTGGACGAGCTCAACGACCGGATACGGGCGTGGGAGGCCCAGGACGAGGACAGGAGGATCAATGACAGGATCCGCACGATAGGCCAGGACTTCGAGATCGAACGGCCGTTCCTGGCCCCCTTGCCGCCTGAGGAATTCGATCCGGGTCTGGCGCTGAACCCGAGGGTCGACAGGTCCTCGATGGTCACCGTCCGGATGGTGAAGTATTCCGTCCCGGCCCGGTTCATCGGCCGGAGGGTCCGGGTGTCATTGCGGGCGTCCGAGGTCGTGGTGTTCGATGGCCGCACCGTGGTCGCCAGGCATCAGCGGCTCGCCGCCCGGTCCGGGCAGTCGGTCCAGCTGGACCACTATCTCGAGGTCCTCAAAACCAAGCCCGGCGCCCTTCCAGGCTCCACCGCTTTGGCCCGGGCGCGAGAGTCCGGGACGTTCAGCAGCGCGCACGAGGCATTCTGGGCCGCCTCCCGCCGGGTCAACGGCGACGCCGACGGGACCCGTGAACTCATCGACGTCCTGCTCCTCCACCGGTCCATGGACGCCTGCGACATCCACGCAGGCATCACCGCGGCCCTCGTAGTGGGCGCGGTCAGCGCCGACGTCGTCGCGGTCGAAGCCCGCAGACACGCCACGACATCTTGCCGGGGTGGGGCCAGTTCGGACCGTCATCCCGGTGTTCATGCTGAAGAGAAGGTGCAACGGGTTGTCAGTCTCACCCAGCGCCGCCTCATGGACCCCGTCGCCGTCATCGCCGGGCTGCCACCTGATAGCCGGCCCCTGCCATCGGTCCGCGCCTATGACGAGCTGCTGGCCAAACGTTCGGAACACCCCGCAGGAACCGCGTCAAAGGAGAACATCTCATGAGCCCCACCGCACCGGCGACCACCATCACCCCGGCCCTGCGCCGGCGGCGAGGCCTGACCGAACAGGCAGCGGTTGCCGCCGTGGACCAGGCCTGCCGCCGGCTGCGCCTGCCCACCATCCGGGCAGTCCTCGATGAAGCCCTCGCCGTCGCGGGGAAGGAACAACTCTCCTACCAAGGCTTCCTGGCCGAGCTGCTGCTGGCCGAGTGCGACGACAGGGACCGGCGCTCCTCGATCCGCCGTGTGAAAGCCGCAAACTTTCCCCGGGACAAGTGGCTCGGGGACTTTGACTTCGACGCGAACCCGAACATCAACCCCGCCACCATCCACACCCTGGCCACCGGGGAATGGATCCGCAAAGGACAACCCCTCTGCCTGATTGGGGACTCCGGGACCGGCAAATCCCACCTGCTCATCGGACTCGGCACCGCCGCCGCAGAGAAGGGCTACCGAGTAAAATACACCCTCGCCACCCGGCTCGTAAACGAACTTGTCGAAGCCGCCGACGAGAAGGTCCTGGCCAAGACCATCGCCCGGTACGGCCGGGTGGACCTGCTCTGCATCGACGAGCTTGGTTACATGGAACTGGACCGGCGGGGCGCCGAACTACTGTTCCAGGTCCTCACCGAACGCGAGGAAAAGAATTCCATCGCGATCGCCTCGAACGAGTCATTCTCCGGCTGGACCAAAACCTTCACCGACCCGCGCCTCTGTGCAGCCATCGTGGACCGCCTCACCTTCAAGGGCACCATCATCGAAACCGGCACCGACTCCTATCGCCTGGCCCATGGCATCGCGCGTAAAAGTTCGGAACAGGCGAACAACCCCGCTGCAGGAACCCAAGGTCCCCGCAGAGGTGAATCCGACCTCATGCCACGGGCGCCTGCAGGCACTGGATAACTCACCACGAAACTTTCCCCAAAAGTATCCGATACGGCGTCCGCGTGGGGTAGTTTGATCGCTATGTTGACCGGATTCAAGAATTTCATCATGAAGGGCAACGTCGTAGACCTTGCCGTCGCCGTCGTGATTGGTGCCGCCTTTGGTGCCGTAGTCACGGCCCTAGTCCAAAGCGTTCTCATGCCGTTCATCGCGGCCTTGGTCGGATCTCCGAACTTCGATAGCTTCGCCGTCGTGACCCTCAACGGAAACGACATTAAATTCGGTGTCCTGCTCACAGCAATTGTTAACTTCGTGCTCGTGGCGGCAGCCATTTACTTCGTCATCGTCGTGCCCATGAACCACATGATCGAGCGCCGCAACCGGCGCCTCGGCATCAACCCGGACGTCAAGGAAGAAGCGGCCGAAGACCCCCAGATTGCCCTGCTCACGGAAATCCGGGATTCCCTCCGGCAAGACCGCAGGGCCTAATCAAGTCGGCGGACCCAAACCCACCAAAATCCGCTTTCAGGGCTAAACCGCCGCCCAATCGCTTCGGCACGCTTACGTTCCGCAGAGCGATGCTCCGATAGCGTGTCTCTCAGCGGCGCAGGGATAAATCCCGGCGTTCGTGCAGCCGCAGGCTGGCTGTGCTTGTTTTCCGTCATCGATGAAAGGACATGAAAAGTGGCTGTTTCGATTGAATTGGGCAAGGCATTGGACAAGGGCTACGAGAACTCGACTCTGGACGAGGTCCTTTCGGCCCCGCCCTCGGCTCTTGCCGGACTGACCGAAAAGCACGACGAACTGCTTGCCGGTATGGGAATCAAAACCATCCGCGATCTGGGAAGCAATAAATACTTCGCTACGGCAGGGGTACTGGTCGCACTCTCCGGCAAGGTCGGGTAGTGGGTCTGGACTGTTAGCGCGTCTCACTGAAAAGGTCCGGCCCGGCGCACGCCAGGTCGGACCTTTTCCATTCCAGAATGGATTTCTCCCACTCAAGAGATCTGACATGCTAGCAACGACGGCGCCCCGACTCCATACCCCCGACCGGCATCTGCCGTTCCCCGGGCGATACAGGAACCCTTAGCCAACCGGTGCGAAAACCGTCCCGCGAGCCCGAGACCCACAACAACGTTCCGTGAACCTGGGGCCACTTTCAATCGCCCCTCTGGGGCCAAAAATACTTGACACAATCAACTGTGAGCGTCGGCGCGTTTCTGTTTGAGGAACTGAACGGTCAGTTCGATGCCTTCTATCTCCCCCAACCACCCCTTCGTCTGAGCGAGCTCACGTCGGGCCATCAGGTCTGAATGGATCTCGTCGAGCCGACCGAGCATTCCGGGGTCGACTTGGAGCATGGGACAGCGGATACAGGCGTGTTCATGCTCGCAAGGGGTGGCGTAGGGGCGTGCACAGTTCCCGAGCTCGACTTTCCGTTTGTCGAAGTGTTCTTCGAATTCAGCCCATTCCGTATCGGTTGGAGATTTGTATTCCCGGGCTGGACGCGCGGCCCGCCGCTCGGCGAGGTGTTTCTGGTAGTGCCGGACCACGTCTTCGCGGAAGACGGTGACGTAGCCGTGGGTTGTTTGGATATCGAGGTGTCCCAGGAGTGCGGCGCCGATATGGATAGGCAGACCGTTATTGACCAGGTCCGTGGCCAGAAGGCGGCGGAAGTCGTGCGGTGTGAAGCGGCAACCACCCAGCTCGGGATGATCGATGGCGACGGCGTCGCTGAGTTTGGCCAGTTCATCACGAAGCGATCCGGCGTTGATCACTTCAGTGCGTTGTCCGATGGTGCGCTGGAAGAGGAACGGCAGCGGCTCGCTAGTGACTCTGTCGTAGGGATTGAATCGAGTCGCCAGTGGCACGCCTTCCCTGTTCCTGGTCAGGCGTCGAATGATCGTGGCGATGACGTGGAAAAGGTCAGGGCTCATGGGTATGACTCGTTCCCGATCATTTTTTGAGGGAGCGACGACCAAGAGTGCGACAATTTCGCTGTTCGGTCGGATGTATTGACGGATGCTCAGCTGAGACAGTTCCAGCAATTCGTCGCACCGAAGGCCGGTGTGCCTCAAGGTCTCCACGGCTGCCCACTGCCAAAAGACGGCGTCCTCGGTGAATGTCACGTTGATCTTGCGGTTGGTGGATAGGTCAAGCACGCGGACGTTGGATGCTCCGTGGAAGCGGCGGTGCCTGGCGTCTCCTTCGGTGTATAGCCGTTGATACTTCTTCCCGCCGATGGTGATGACCTCGTCTTTGCGGGTTTCGGCGGCCACTTTCAGAAGTTCCTGGAAGTGATCTTTCCGTTCTGTGGCAGCGGCGATGAAAGCCGGGAGCACTGGCTGGAGGAGGCGGATTCTGGAGTCCATGCGTTCTTTTGCCCGGCGGGCCGCTTTGCCCGCCGTCCGGGTCTCTCTGCCAGCGATCGGGCAAGGCGCTACCCATCGGGCCCAGTGTTCGGGTTCTTCGGCCGCCCAGCCCTGCAGGTCGAGATAGAAGGCCCTGATGTTCGTCATGATGGCTTCGAGCTGAAGGCGTGGTTTTCCGTCGCGGCGGAGGGCCACCACGGCGCGCCAGCTTTCGTAGTCCGTTTGGGAGATGACGAAAGTCGCCTGGCCAGGGTTGATCTGTTGGAGGCCGTTCCAAAACTTGCCGCAAATGTCCGCTGCAAGGTCGCGCAGGGTGGCGAAGTCTATGTCGTGGCTGCGCCGGGTCAGGTAAGCAACGAAGACGTCGCGGATGTCCGGGTTGATGATGTTATGTTTGTCGACCAACTCGGCCGGCGTCTGAGCCGGGGATCGCATCGCCGCGCGGAGAGTTGGCGGGACCTGGGCAGGAAAGTGCCCGGATTCGGACATCACCCGCCAGGCAAGGTAACCGACGTGCGTCTCATAACCGCCGCCCCATCCCCCTTCGCGCGTGGCTACGGCGTAGTGAAGTAACGCCTCCGCGCTCAGGTCAACGAACCGGATTCCCTGCGTCGTAAGTGCTGATGCCACATCCATCCGAGCGCAGCGTTTGAAGTGGTTGGATGTGTCCTGTTGTTCAACGAGGGCAAGGAAGCGGTCGAGATCGGGATCGTTTTGTGCTTGCTCAAAATGCTCGTGGTAGCGGACGAACGAGTTGATTTTGAAGGCTTCCAGCGAAGGGCGAATGACACGTAGACAGCACAGGAGCATCAGCGAATGTCCGAGTTCACCGTCAAGACGAAAATTTCCGGTGGCCAACTCGCGTATCTTGCGGTGACCATCGTTGAATCCTGACGAGATCCATTTCTCCTGCCAGGTCCGTCCGGAGTGTCTTACGAGATAAGACAGCAGCCATTTCAGCCCGTGATGGCGCAGTGATTCACGTGGCTGACTGCGTGGCCATATCGTGTCGGTCAAGGCGATGATGCTCTCGGGACTTGCGGTGTCCAGATCACCGCGAGGCCATGGCGGAATTTCCGGTCGCGCCGCCGGAGCAGCAATGATGACGGTCTGGTTCCGGGTTCTCCCGGGAACAGCTGCGTTTACCGGCCGCTGTTGTGGTCGTTTAAGGGCCTTAGGCACCGAACACCACTGAGAAGTCGTCGGGGTCGTAGCCTGGGGTCAGCGTTGGTTGGGGTCGTGGGGATGCCATGTGCTCTTGTACTTTTTGGAAGACCTCATCGATCCGAGGCCGTAGATAGGGAGTCATCGAGGAGACTTGTCGGTGCCGGCTGACGGCCATGATTTCAGGCAAGGTCAGATTAGGGTCAGCGACCATGCGGTTGATGGTCGTGTGTCTGAAGTCATGCAGTGACCAGTCCGTGCCCAGCACTGCGTTCACCCGTTGCAGCATTCGGCGGGCAGCGTGATACGTGAGCGGCCGCGGTTTGCCATGGAGTGCACGCCAGATCAATTCATCGGGCCGTGGACTTCCGTGCTCGTGGAAGTACATGGTCAGATACTGCAGGGATTCCGGTGAGACAGGCACCGGCTCCAGGAGACGGGATCCTTTAGATACGACCCATACACGTTGCCCGGCCCAGTCGATCTGATCGCCGTGGACGCCGAGCAGTTCACTCGCGCGGGCTCCGGAGGAGACATACATACTCACCAGGGCACGATCGCGGTTGGTCCGCAGAGCCTCCATCAAATCGTCGAAAAGGTCATCCGGGATGGAACGGGGCAGCCATTCGGACTTCTTTTGCCGCAGAGGAGCCCGATTGGCCCGTGGCATTGTTTCGGTCCGACCTCGATGAACGAGTCGTCTCCGGCCGGCAGCCTCAGGGACCGGGTTTATCAGGGGTCCACGACCGAAGCGTGCGTGGTAGGAGTAAAAAGACGAGATTACCGAGAGGGCGTGATTGATAGTTGCCGGTGCATAGCCCCCGGCCAGGGGACGCTTACCGGTGCGCGAATTCCTGCCCCGGTTACCAGTCCCCGGCCGCTGAGGGTTCACTGCGGACCGCATCCATCCCACGAGGACCTCGACTTCGGCGCGGGTCGCCTGCTCCCATCCACTGCCGAGCAGACTAAGAACGCGCCACCACCTGAGCAGGTCATTGCCATAGGAGCGGACGGTCAAAGGGCTCATATCGCTCAGAACGAGATCCCGGAGGAACACTGAGAAGTCCTCGATCTCTTGCCCTTTGTCGTCGATGACGACGTAGGGCAAGAGGCCGTCCGTTCTTGGGACCACGGCGCCTATTGCCAGTAGGCCAGTCCGTCCCTCGAGCAGTTTGAGCCGCACGTCGTCCATGAGTACCACCTCTCCGGAGAACCCTGATCCAGACTCTACGATGAAGTTCAGTTAACAGGACGGACTGCATCAGCTTGTTGTTCTCGATCAGGGTTTTCCGTTCGGCTTTCTGCTCGTCGGTCATCGGCCCTTTCGGGGCCGATGTGCCATAGCCGCTGTAGTTGTGCCGTGGGGTGAAGCCGAGTTCTTTCCATCCGACGATGACAGGGACGGTGGTGTGTTCGCCGTGGTAGTTCTGGTTGATGTAGACGGCGTTTCCGTCCTCGTCGGTGGCCGGTTCCCCGTCAGCGCGGTTGAGCGAGCTGACGCGAAGGGTTTCGCTCTCGTCGTTGTAGCCGGGGGCTTCAACAATAGTGATCCCGCCCTTTTCGAGGTCGGCAGTGAAAGCGGCGAGTGCGGCGGCGCGGTCGCGCTTGTCGCGCAGCTGCTGGGTGACGTGCAGGAGCATGTCGGGTTCGTCCATGATGACCGATTCGATTTCGGCCGTCGCGTCCTCGTCAGACTCAAATTCCTGGAGTACAAGCGCCTCTTCGATGGTGTAGCCCTTGCCCAGGGCCGCGGCTCCGGTCTCGGTGGACTTGGCTTTCAGGGCTGACTCGACGGTGGTCTTGGTCCGTCCAGTTTTCTTGGCGATCGCGGCGGCCGAGACGCCGATCAGGGACAGCTGGTGGTAAGCGTCCGCTTCGTCGGCTTCGGTGAGTTCGGCGCGCTGGATGTTCTCCACTACCTGCGTGACGATGCGTTCGGCTTCCTCCGGGGACTCGATGATCATTACCGGGATCTGGGGCCGTCCGGCTTCAACGGCGGCGCGGGTGCGGCGCTGTCCCATCAGGACGTGCACGGTTCCGTCGTCCCTGCGGTGGGCGATCACGGGTTCCATCACGCCGTGTTCCTTGATGCTGGCGATGAAATCCGGGGTCAGGGCGGCGTCTTTCCGGACGTTGATGTCCACGGTCAGGGTCGCGGGGTCGAGCATTTCGAGCATGGGTGTTGCGTTCATGGTTTTTGTCCTTGCAGAGACGTGGGGTGTCGGGGCGATCGGTGGTGACCGGCCAGCTTCCCTCTCCCCCGGATTGTTTTTTGGTTGCTGGCAAGCTTGCTTGCTCGGCGGCCGACGGAGCCCTGTCTACCCGCCGGGCAAGGGGCGGGAAATTCCCGGAGGAAATAAGCGACGAAGACATCTCACGTGTTTAAGAAGTCAAGCAGCGAGGTTTGCAGCCGGTGGAGTAAAGGCTGTGGCTTCATCGAAACGGGTACCGGTGGTGAGGCAATGGTGGAGTTGACCGAGGAGGCGATTGAAGAGGTTCCGTTGGGCTGCTGCATGCCAGTCCCCGGCTGCGCGGCGGCGCTGGTAGTGGGCTCTGGCGCCTGGGGATCCGGTCAGGGCGGACAGCGCCCACATGTATCCGACGGTGCTGAGCCGGTCATTCTTGACGAATCTGCGGCCGACGAATTTCTTCTTGCCCGACGCTCTGGTGATGGGCGCGGAGCCGGCGTACGCCTTCAGCGACCGGGCGTCGGCGAACCGCTTCCTGTCGTCTCCGATCTCGGCCAGGAGCCGTGCCCCAAGCTGGTTGCCGATCCCGGGGAAGCTGAGCAGGATCTGGGCATCGGGGTGGGTGAGGAATGCTTCCTCGACCGCGGTGCTGAGCTGATCGACGCTCTGGCAGGCAGCGTCGAGGAGGAGCAGAAGGCTGGCCGCCTGCTGCCCCATGGCGTCTTCAACGGCCTGAGGCTGGCGGGCATGATCACCCCGAAGGATGGTCTTGATCCGCCGGGCCTGGGCGGCGATGCCGCGGGAGCGTCCAGCGCGGCGCAGCGCGGCTTCGATCCGGGCGGTGCTGAGCCGCGCAGCCGTGCCCGGGGTGGGTGCGATGCGCAACAGTTCCCTGATTTCAGGGCGGGTGAGCCCGTTCTGCCAAACGGCGGCAGCCTGCAGGAGCGCAGGGTAGAACTGGCGCAGCACGGAGCGGAGCTGGTTGGCCGTCTGCTGGCGTGCCCACACGGCATCCTGCTGGGCGCGGGCCAGGACGGTGATCGCCCGGGACTGCTCGCTGTCAGCCGGGAGAGGGCGGTGGGCGTGGGCGTCGGTCCGAAGGATGTTCGCCAGCACCAAAGCATCCCCCGGATCGGACTTCTTCTTGGAGACCCCATGCCTGTCGCGGTAGCGTGCGGCCGAGAGCGGATTGACCGCGTAAATGCTCCGGGTGCCGGCACGCAGGGCTGCGACGAGCAGGCCCTGGCTTGTCTCGATCGCCACCGGGACCGGGTTCAGGGGTGTGTCCCCGTGTTCGGCGAGCAGTTCCATTAGGTCCCGATAGCCTGCAGCGTCGTCCGTGATCCTGCGTTTGGCCAGCAGCTCACCGGCACTGTCGATGATGGCAATGTCATGATGGCCCTCGGCCCAGTCGATCCCGCAGTAGATGTCCAATCTGTACTCCTCGCAGTCAAGGTGCTTTCTATTCCCGGGGTGTGCCAGTTCGGATCACGCAGCGCCCTAATTCCAAGACTCGAAGGTCTGCCATCTCACCAGCCGTTCGTGAAACGAGTCCACTTCGGGCGCCCCGGTCTGACCAAGAGCTCCACGGCTCCCGGAGAAGGAAGGGGTCATCCCGCAGCCTGCACGCCACCACGAGAACCAAGTACCACGCCAACAGTTGGGGGTTCCGATGCCACGCGGGGTGGCGGAACCTGGCCGGCAAAAACCCCACGGCATTTGCCGGCCAGTCCAGGGAGATCCCGCGGCGTCAATCTGCGCCGTTACGCGCCGCTCTTCGTCGAGGGTTCAAGGACCCAAGAGCGCCGAAGGCGTCGCAGCAGTGCTGCGCCGCGGAATCCAGAGTTCCGCGGAGGGCCGCCGGCGAACGCGCCGCTCTGCGTCGAGGATTCAAGGACCCAAGAGCGCCGAAGGCGTCACCACCAATGACTTCACCGCAGAACCCCACCAAGACAGCCCCGCGAGCCAGAAGATCTCGTTCCCAGAACCGCCTTAACAACGAATTAGGAGCGCCGGAGGGAAATTCCTGCACCGCAGGCCCCGACGAAGGAGGGGCTAGACGGGGTGGAGCGGACGCCTACAATCCGAAGGAATCTCAATGATGTTGTCAACGGGTGTTGGCGTGCGCTGCGGGTGTCCCGGCCGGTTCACGGCCGGGACACCTCAAGGGCTTCTAGTCCGTCCAGCCGGGGTAGGGCTTGCGGTCCTGCGCCGGGAGTTCGGCGGCTGTGGTGGGGAGGTGGTCCGGGCCGTGGGACTGGCCGGAGGCCCAGTGGAAGAACACCTCGGCGGTGATCGCTTCGAAGCAGGCGCTCTGGGACCGGAACCAGTGTGTGGCGGTGTCGCCTTCGACGCAGGTGCCGTAGCCGAACAGTTCCCCGTTCCCGTCGAGGGTGCGGGCGACGGCGAAGATGATGTACGGCCAGGCTCCCGCGTCCCACCCCTCGCTGCCCCAGTTCGGCAGCACCGACCAGGCGGTGCCTTCGAGGGTGTCCATCCAGTCGTACCCGTCCCCTGCCCGGTCATCGGCAGGAAGGACCGGGGCGGTCACCGGTTCGGTGGTGTCGGCCGTTGTCGTGCGGATCAATGTTTGGGTTCTCATGAGGTGATGCTCCGTTTCGCTCGGGCGGGGCGGGCGCCTGAAGTACCGGATTCCCCTCCCCCACCATGTTTTTGCCTGCTGGCGGAGCATCGCGTAGCTGTGCTCGACGGAGCCGGGGCAACCCGCAGGGCAAGCAGCGGATGGATTGGGTGAGGAAATAAGCGCAGCGCCGACTCAAGGCATCCGTTGCGCGGCCGTCCGGAGGACGGTGGCGCCGGTGGAGCGGGCACGTATGATCCAACGGACAGCAGCAAAAAAGGAAAAAATGCTTGTGCTGTCCGAGCGCAGCGAGGACCTTTTCCTCCCCGCCGCCCAGCGTCCGATGTCTCCGTAGGGGTTGGAGTCGAGCGATTCACGCGGCCTGAGGGCTTGCGGCGCGGGGACCAAGGATCGGGGTGCAGGTCACGTGGGAGTGCGGGCAGGGCCAAGGCCGCAACCGCCCGCTTGTAGATACCCAACAAAATCCTGCCCTCATCAGGAAACTAGCCTCAGTTCTACGGCATACCAGCAACCAGGCAGCGCAAAGGACAATCAATGACGATTCAGGCAGATCCGGCACCTACCCGGTACGGGATTCTCGAAACGGCCCGCCAGCAGGTCCTCGAGGAAGGACACGGGTTGACGCAGGAGCAACTGCTGGAGGTGCTCCGCCTGCCCGATGAAGCCCTTCCGGCGGCGCTGCAGCTGGCCCATGAGGTCCGGCTCAGGCACTGCGGTGAGGACGTCGAGGTGGAAGGCATCATCTCTATCAAGACCGGCGGGTGCCCGGAGGACTGCCACTTCTGCAGCCAGTCCGGCCTGTTCGACTCCCCCGTCCGCGGCGTCTGGCTGGACATCCCGGAGCTGGTCAAGGCTGCTAAGGAAACCGCTGCCACTGGCGCCACGGAGTTCTGCATCGTGGCAGCAGTCCGCGGACCGGACATCAAACTGATGAACCAGATCAAGTTCGCGATCGACCGGATCAACGAAGCCGTGGAGATCAACATCGCCTGCTCCCTGGGGATGCTCACCCAGCACCAGGTGGACCAGCTCGCCGCCTGGGGAGTGCACCGCTACAACCACAACCTGGAAACAGCACGCAGCTACTTCCCGCAAGTAGTCACCACCCACAGCTACGAAGAACGCCTCGAGACCTGCGCCATGGTCAAGGCGGCCGGCATGGAGCTGTGCTGCGGCGCCCTGATCGGCATGGGCGAATCCCTGGAGCAGCGTGCCGAACTTGCTGCCCAGCTCGCCGCGCTGGAACCCCACGAGGTCCCGCTGAACTTCCTGAACCCTCGCCCCGGGACTCCCCTGGAAAACCAGGGGATCATGGACGGCAAAGACGCCCTCCGCGCCATTGCTGCGTTCCGGCTGGCCATGCCCCGGACCGTGCTCCGCTACGCCGGCGGCCGCGAACTGACCCTCGGTGACCTCGGAACCAGGGATGGCCTGCTCGGCGGCATCAACGCCGTCATCGTCGGGAACTACCTGACCACCCTGGGTCGGCCCGCCGACGCGGACCTGAACCTGCTGGTCGAGCTGAACATGCCCATCAAGGAATTCCAGAAATCACTATGAAAACGGTCCCGGCTGCCGGGGGCGCGAACGGCTTGAGCAACGGCCCATTCTGCGGACACTGCGGGGGCCCCGACGGCGGCGGCCTCCCCGCGTCGGACGAGCACCAGCGCTGCGTCGAACTACTGACGCTGGAACCGCCACGCTACTGCGCCCACTGCAGGAGACGGATGAAGGTCCAGGTCACGCCGGCCGGCTGGAGCGCAGAATGTTCCCGCCACGGGGTGCTCATCCGATGACACAGGTGTCGGCTCCGATGAGCCTGATCCAGCGGGACCGCGCACGCCTGTGGCACCCGTACGCCCCCGCGTCCCCCAGCCTCCCGTTGTGGGAGGTCGAGGCGGCCGACGGTGTGCGGTTGCGGCTCCGCAGCGAAGACGGCACACGCCATGAGGTCGTTGATGCCATGTCCTCGTGGTGGTCGGCGATCCATGGCTACCGCCACCCTGTACTGGACGCGGCCGCGAAGCGGCAACTCGATGATTTCAGCCATGTGATGTTCGGCGGACTCACCCATGCCCCGGCGGTGGAACTGGCCGAGCGGCTGGTGGATATGGCCCCTTCCGCACCAGGACGGTCACGGTTGGACCGGGTGTTCCTCGCGGACTCGGGTTCGGTATCGGTGGAGGTTGCACTGAAGCTGGCGGTGCAATTCCAGACCGCGTCCGGCCACCCCCGGCGGCAGCGGTTCCTGAGCATCCGCGGCGGATATCACGGTGACACCTTTGCGGCAATGGGGGTTTGTGACCCCGTGGACGGGATGCACGCCGCTTTCCCCGGTCTGCTGGCCGGCAACGTGTTTGCTCCCCGCCCCCCGGCCGCGGCGTCCGCAACCCCGGAAACGGTGCAGGCGTGGGCAGCCGAACTCCAGGCCACCGCGGCTGCGCATTCCGGGGAGCTGGCCGCGATCATCGTCGAGCCGGTCCTCCAGGGCGCAGGTGGCATGTACCCCTACCCGGCCGAGTGCCTCACCGCGTTGCGGCAGGTGGCGGACCGGTACGGGCTGCTGCTCATTTTTGACGAGATCGCGACCGGGTTCGGCCGCACCGGCGAGCTGTTCGCCGCCGGTCATGCCGGTGTGGTCCCGGACATCATGTGCGTGGGCAAGGCCCTGACCGGCGGGTACCTCACCCTCGCCGCGATGCTCTGCACGGACGAGATTGCGTCAACGGTTTCCGGCGGGCAGGCAGGGGCACTCCTGCACGGCCCGACCTTCATGGGCAACCCGCTGGCGTGTGCGGTAGCCAACGCCAGCCTGAGCATCATCGACGGCGGCGGCTGGCAGACCGACGTCGCCCGGATCGGGGCGGGCCTGGCGTCGGGGCTGGCCCCCGCCCGGGGGCTTGAGTCCGTGGCGGATGTCCGCACCGTCGGGGCCGTCGGCGTCATTGAGCTGCACGACCCCGTCGATGTCACGGCGGTCACGGCCGCGGCCATCCGGCACGGGGTCTGGGTGCGGCCGTTCCGGAACCTCGTCTACACGATGCCCCCGTACATCAGCACCGCGGCAGACATCGAACAGATCACCGCAGGCATGACAGCGGCCGTCGCCGAAGTCCATCAACGCGGCCCGGAACGCTCCGGAGTCCCAGCATGAGCACCTCGATGACCCAATGGCTCGAGCAGCAAGCCTCCGTCCGGGACCGCCGTGGTTTGGTCCGCCGCCCGCTCCCCCGCAACGCGGACGAACAGCTCATCGACCTGGCCAGCAACGACTATCTGGGCCTCGCAACGGATCCGCGGCTTGCCGAGGCCGCCGCGGCAGCCGTTTCATCGTGGGGTGCGGGAGCCACGTCCTCGCGGCTGGTTGCCGGAACCACCCGGCTGCATCTGGACCTCGAGCAGGAACTGGCCACGCTGGCCGGTATGGAGACGGCACTGGTGTTTTCCTCCGGCTATCTGGCGAACATGGGTGTGATCACTGCCCTCGGCGGTCCGGGGACCCTGATTGTCGCGGATGAACACTGCCATGCCTCGATGATCGACGGATTTCGGCTCAGCCGCTCCCGCACCGAATCGTTCACCCACAACAGCGTGGAGGACGCCGGCCGGCTGCTCGCGGACCGGCTGGAGCCGCGCGCACTCATCGCCGTTGAATCCCTCTACAGCGTCCTTGGCGACGAAGCCCCGCTCGCTGGTCTGCTGGCCCTGGCCGTGCAGTACGACGCGGCGCTTCTGATCGACGAGGCCCATAGTCTAGGTGTCACCGGTGCCGGCGCCTTTCAGGGCCGCGGCTCGGTGGCCGGGACGGCCCTTGCCGGGCATCCGAACGTGATCGTGACCGCGACGCTGTCCAAGGCCCTGGGCAGCCAGGGCGGGGCGGTCCTGGGATCCGCGTTGCTGCGGGAACACCTCATCAACCGTGCCCGAAGCTTCATCTTCGACACCGGCCTGGCGCCGGCCTCTGCAGCGGCGGCCCTCGCCGGGGTGCGGATCATCCGGGATGAACCTTGGCGGGCCGGATCCGTCCGAAGCAATGCTGCGGCCCTGGCCGCCGGACTCGCCCCGGCCCTTGCAGCCCGCGGCGCTGAGGTCGAGCACGGGGCGGGGGCGGTCCAGTCCATTCCTATGCCGTCGGCCGAATCGGCCCTGGCAGCCACCGGGGCCGCGCGCACCGCCGGCGTTCGGATCGGCTGCTTCCGCCCCCCGTCCGTTCCGGACGGGATTTCCCGGCTGCGGCTCACCGCCCGGGCCACCCTTACACCTAAGGAAATCGAAGACAGCTGCGCCGTACTGCGCAGCATTTTGGAGGAACTTCCATGAACCTGCCCGGCATCATCATGATCACCGGAACGGACACCGGCGTCGGCAAGACCATCACAACGGCGGCCCTCGCCGCCGCCCTCCACGAACAAGGGCGCAGCGTCGCGGTCTACAAGCCCTGCCAGTCAGGAGCCGCCGTCGGCGATTCCGACACAGCCGAAATCATCCGGCTCGCCGGCGACGTGACAGCAGAAACCGGGGTGGTTCTCCAGGAGCCGTTGGCGCCCGTCGCGGCAGCCGCCATCGATAAAACACCCCTGCCCCGGGTGGCTGCGCACGCCGGGAGGGTCCGCGAGCTGGCCGCCTCCCACGACCACGTCCTGGTCGAGGGCGCAGGCGGCCTGCTGGTGGAGCTGGATTCCGACGGCTGCACCCTCGCGGACCTCGGCTCACTCCTGGCAGCGGCATTCGTGGTCGTCGCGCGGCCGGACCTTGGCACCCTGAACCACACCGCTCTGACTCTCGAAGCGCTGCAAACACGGGACCTGCAGGTCCTCGGCGTAGTGCTGGGAAGCTGGCCAGGCAACCCAGGCGTCGTACACCACACCAACCGACAGGTGCTCGGATCGCTGCGGGTGCGTTTTCTCGGCGCCCTCCCCGGGCATGCCTCCGAACTGTCCCCGCCCGCTTTCCGTACCGAAGCAGCCGCCTGGCTGAACGGTCTACCCGCATGAACCCGACCCCAACGACCACCGGACCCGCGCAGCCGCTGGCAGAAAGCCCGGGACAGTGGCAGAGCTCTGAGCAGCCGCGCTGCCCGTACATGGTGGTGCGTGACCCGGATATGGTCCGCGAAGTGCTGCACCGACCGGATGTTTTCAGCCCCGCGAACGCCCTCGTCGCGGTCACGCCCCTGGCTGGGCCTGCCCTGCGCGTGCTGCAGCGTGTTCGCTTTGCGTTGCCTCCCGTGCTCGCCAGCAACGACACCGACACGCACGCCGGGATCCGTAAGATCGTGGCAGGGTTTTTCACGCCCGCCACGGTCGCGGCCATGGAGCCGCGGATCCGGGAACTGGCACAGGAAGCGGCACGGAATGCCGCAGACCAGCTCGTGAGGTCCGGCCCTGTGGACCTCGTCCAGACGGTGGCGGCGTTCCCCCCGGCAATCGTCATGCTCGAACTCCTCGGGCTGCCCGTACGGGACCTTGCAGACCTCAAACGCTGGAGTCTTGACTCCATGGAGCTGTTCTGGGGCTGGCCCGACGAAGCCCGGCAACTCGAACTCGCCCACAGCGCGGCGGAATTCTACCTCTGGCTGCGCAAACTCGTCGCAGAATCCCTGACGGCACCGGGATGCAACCTCTTCAAATCCCTCGCCGAACACGGCCTGTCAACCCCCGAAATCTGCTCGCTCGGCTATTTTCTGCTCATCGCCGGACAGGAAACAACCACCCAGCTGATCAGCACCACCCTGTTCCGACTCCTTGAAGAATCCAACCCAGTGGACTGGAAGGACGCCGCATCCGGGGAAGGCTCCAGGAGCGCGGTCCGACACGTGCTCGCCACTGAATCATCAGTCCCCACCTGGCGCCGTGTCGCCGCACACGATACCAACATCGCCGGCTCGCAGATTTCGGCGGGCACCGAAATCCTCCTCGAACTGAGCGGCAACCACACCACGAGACCAGCCCAAACCCCAGGTTCCTCGCCCCGAACGCAAGAGGCCCAGCACAAACCACCCACCACATACGGCCTGGTTTTTGGCTCGGGGATCCACCGCTGCCTCGGTGCCAAACTCGCAGAACTCGAGGCCGCCATCATTGTCCAGGAAACCGCCATATCACTTCCGCGAATACAGCTCCGGGACGTGAATCCAGACTGGATCCGGCTCCTGTCATTCCAAGCCCCCCGGACAGTTGTCGTGGCAGCCCAGCCACTCGGACCGCACTGACTTTGCTCAGAGGAACGAAATCGGCGGAATTCAAAGGTCCTACCGCCAGCGACGTAACCAAACACCAGGGACCGGCTGCGTGCGCAGCCCTCAACAGCACGGGCCCGGATTTCAAGGCCAACGCGCGGAATTAGTGCCCAGTCAGCCACCCGGATTCGGCCCCCAGGGATCGCGGGACCTGGGCACCTCAGGCAGCCAGGCGGGCTGCCCGAGCCGGGACCGGCGTGTAGGTGGTGCCGTCGCGGAGCATGGCCCAAAGGACGTTCAGGCGGCGCCGGGCCAGGGAGAGCATGGCCTGGATATGGGTTTTGCCTTCGGCGCGTTTTCGGTCGTAGTAGGTCCGTGAGGCGGGGCAGCTTTTCAGGGCTGATAGCCCGGAGAGGTAGAAGACGCGCAGGAGTCTGCGGTCGTAGCGGCGGGGGCGGTGGTGGTTTCCGGTGATCCGGCCGGAGTCCCGGGGTGCGGGGGCGAGTCCGGCGACGCCGGCGAACCGGTCCGCGGTTTCAAAGACCGTGAGGTCTCCGCCGGTGGCGCCGAGGAACTCAGCGGCGAGGACGGGTCCGAAGCCGGGCATGCTGAGCAGGGACGGGGTGTGCCGGTGTTCGCTGACTTTCTCGCTGATCAGCGCGTCCAGCTCGGCCAGTTCCTTGTCCAGGGTGATGATTTCCTGTGCGAGGGCGGCGACGATCCTCTCCCCGAGGTGCTGGGCCGGGACGGTGGTGTGCTGGGATTTCGCGGCGTCCACGGCCGCCTGGGCGACCGCGGCGGAGGAGCGGGTGCCGTGTTTCTTCAGCCAGGCGTGGAGCCTGGCCTGGCCGGTGCGGCGGATCCCGTCCGGGGTCCGGTGCTTGGTCAGCAGCAGCAACGCTCCTTTGGAGCGGCTGTAGTCAAAGGCCCGCTCCAGGGCGGGGAAGTATTCGAGCAACTGGGCCTGAAGTCGGTTGATCGCCCGGACCCGGTCCGCGGATTTATCGGCCCGGCGGGCGGTGAGGATCCGCAAGCCGGTGCTGGTCTCGTCCCCGGCACGCAGGGGTTGCAGGTCCTTGCGCATCCTGGCCTGGTCTGCGATCACGGCGGCGTCTTTCGCGTCCGTTTTGCCGTCGCCGCGGTAGAGCTTGGAGGCGTGGTGGACGACCCGGCCGGGGATGTAGAGGATGTTCTGGCCGTGGGCGACGAGGATCGCGATCAGCAGCGCGGGTCCGCCGTGGTTCAAATCCGTTGCCCAAACGATTTCATCCCCGTCCCCGAGTCTGAGGACGTTGGACATGAGCTCGATCAATGCCGGTTCATCGTTGGGGATTTTTTGGGAGAGCAGACGGTTTCCGTCGGCGTCGATCACGACGCAGTGGTGATGGGCTTTGCCGGCGTCGATCCCGGCCCATAATTGCACCAAGAACAGCCTCCAGTCTGTTGGATGAGAAGAGCCCAGCAGATAACCGCGCCGTCGTGTCCTTATCCGGCGATCATGTCGCGTCTCTCAATCAGCGGTCGGGTCATCGCGGGGTGGCGGGCGGCCAATCCTACGAAGCCGTCACGCGCGAGTCGTCCGGCCACAGCAACAAAGCCATACCCGCCTCCCCTGGGTAGCCACGACCCTACAACGGCCACGGAAAACTACCCGTCAACAACATAAGGACAGCAGCCAAAAAACGTCGTAGACAAGACAGGGCCAGGGGGTCCGGAGCTCTGCGACGGCGCGCCCTGGACCAACAGCCGGCCGCGCCAGCGGACGCCCGCCAACTGGTTGGAGCGCAGCGGAAACCAGGGCGAGCCCAGCGAGCCTGCACTTCACCCCCGGGCCCCGCTCCCACATCCGGTGTCAGGTCTCTCTGGTACCTTGCGGGCATGGACCTGAAATCGTGCGGGTATTGCAAGGAAATGGTCGATCTCAGCGTTGGGCCTCACATCCATGACCCCAAGAAGTGCAAGCAGTGCGGGGAGATGCTGCCGGCAGAAGCCTTCGACCGCTGGCCGTCCAGTGCCGACGGCCGCCGGCACTCCTGCCGCCAGTGCGTAGCCGGTGAATCCGCGAAAGCCAAGGTGCAGCGGGTCGTCACAAAGGACAAGCAGTTCCGGGATGACAAGGAAAAGCTCAAAGAGCATGGTTACCGTTGGGTGCGGCGGGTTGTTAAGCCCGGCCCGGATCCCGTCTTTCGTTGGGCATTGCTGGATCCTCTGGGGCAAGAGGTATCAAAGGAAAAAGCTCTGGGGGATATTGAGCTTGCTGAAAACCCCGAGCCTGACGACTTCGGATACCCGATTCACTAAGAGGAGATATGGCTTTTCGACTGCGAGACTTTTTTGGCCGGCGCCGGATACCAACTGCATCAGTTCGGGCCGCCCCTGTGGCATCGGCCACGGAGACGGAACGCCCTCCGCTGACACCGGCCCAGCTGGCAGACTTGGAAGAGGCTTGGGTTGAGCTCCGGCAGGCTTCCCAAGAAGCCGGGGTGACTTCATTTCGTGCTTGTACGCGTGACGGCAGCCGCTGGGAGGACAACCCGGAGTCTGTGCGGGCCATGACGCGCATGATCAAGGGCACGCAGAAGTACACCGCCGAAGGTCCGAAGGACGTGTAGGGCTGGAGGGTCAGTCAAAACGCTGCCCTTTGTCAGACCCCTCCCCCACGATGAAAAGGATGGCGGCCATTCCTGGCCGCCATCCTTTTCCGTGTCGCTTCGAATATATGTTCTAAGGTTGTGGTATGTCCTCCGAAGAGTTCGCGGCCGCGCTGCAGGCGCAGTACGCGCGGCGGGCCGGCCCAATCGGGCTGACCGTGGAAGAGCTCGATTTCGAGCACTTCCCGGTCAAGAACGGGTACCCGGGGATCCCGGTGAAGGCGTGGATCCGGTTTCCGAACTGCGCCGAGCTGGTGGATGGCGAAGTTTTCGCCTGGACTGCAAAGGCGGCCGAAGTGACATGGAAGGACGGGCCGGTCACGTACCGGACCTGGGTGTGGAGTTCGGCGGTAACGCGCCGGGAGGAAATGATGAACAGGAATTTGGGAGAGCGGACCCGTGGCAACAACAGCAACTGACAACCCCTTGGATGTGCCGGTGCAGGTCCGGTTCACCGCGAAGGGCATTCCTCTGGCCGTCCGGCATGACGGCCGGATCTGGGCCGTGGCCGCCGAGCCCGTGCGCTGGTTTACCCGTGCGGACTGGTGGAACACCGCCAAGCGGGCACCGGTTGGATGCGGGGACCTGGTCAGCATCGAACACTGGCAGCTCCAGGTCAGGCTTATCTACCCTCTGGTGGGGTTCCCAGCCACGTGTGTTCTGAACTAGGGTCGTCTCGGAACGCACGGATTATCTACCCTTGACGAGGTACGTTCGCATGGCCCAGTCCCCGATTCCGCTTCCGTCGACTAACCACCCGAACTTCCCGATTTCACGGCACTGGATTGCCTTCAGGGTCATCCACAAGACTGGTGGCCCGTCGTGGACAGTGGTGGATTCCTCCACCTACGAGCTGCATCCTGAGGCCAGCCCCTACCTGCATTACCTGCTGGGTTCTGCCCGCTCGACCAATACCATTCGTGCGTACGCGCAGCGTCTTGCCGCGTTCTTCACCTGGCTTGGCCCCGCCCGATTGGACTGGACGGACGGGATTCCGGTGGTCTCCCGGTTCATCCGAGAGCTCGCCGTCTCAGCGTTGTCCGCTCCGAGCGGGAGCGGGGAGTACCGTGAGCCGCGCTACCGGAGCGGGAAGACTGTGAACCAGTACGCCGCGGCAATAACGCAGTTCTACATGTGGGCGGCCCGCAGTGATCTGATCAGCGAAAAGACGGCCGGAGGTTTCTACGAGACCAGGATCGCCTACGGCTTTTCCGGTGACCGGCTCCTGCCTGGCCAGATTTCCAAGGCCCGAGCGGTACGGGTGAAGGAAGTCGAAGAAGCACCGAAGCTGATCGATGAGCCCGCTGTGGAGTCATTGCTGGGGTCCATCGCGAACCGTCGTGACCATTTCCTGGCGGCGCTGATGCTCGAGACAGGAGTCCGAATCGGTGAAGCGTTGGGGTTGAGGACAGAGGATCTGCATCTGTTTCATGACTCCCGCGCCCTCAAGTGCTCGTCAGCCGGGCCGCACATCCACATTCGGCGGCGGCAGAACCCCAATGCCGCCCTGTCCAAATCCTCGAAGCCTCGCACCGTCCCGGTCACCGAGGCTGTGTGCACTCTGTACTACCTATACCTGGAGGACCGCATCGACCGATTAACCCATGATCCCAGCCCGATGGTCTTCGTTAATCTGTATTCCCGGGCCTACGCCGGGGAGGCGCTGAAGTACTCCAACGCCGTAAAAATGTTCTACCGGACTTCGGGCCGTACGGGGCTCCGTGTGAACCCGCACATGACAAGACACACGGCGGCCACCCGCTGGAAGCGTGCCGGCGTTCCGGCGCGGGACGTTCAGGAACTGCTCGGGCACCGCAGCGCCACCTCCCAGTTCATGTACGAGCACGCCACCGACCAGGACCTCCGCGACGCCATCGAAGGCGTCAGGTTCGGTACGCCGAGGCCCTCATGAGTATTGGACCATCGACCGCCTCCAAACTTGATCCGGTCCCGGCTCCGGCGGAGCCTGTTGACCCGGCCGTGGACCTTTCGGCTTTCCAGAACATCCTTGCCCGGGAAATCCCGGCTGATTGGCGGCCCGGTGAATGGGACGGTGCGGCCTGGGTCTTCACCGGTACCCCGGGCCACCTGGGCACACTCGTGAACCGCTGCAGGTTCCCCGGCTGCCATGGCCCCTCATTCACACGCCGCAGCGAGCTGTGCAATGTCTGCACCGGCCGGCACAGTCGGCACACCAAACGCATGGGTGCCATGAGTGCCGAGGCCTGGATCAACGGGGCGGTTGAGCTGCAGGCCACGAATTGGGCATCCCGTGTCGTCCCGATCCTGTGCTCGGTCACGAACTGCACCAACCGCAGTAAGGGCCTCGGAGTGCCTCTGATGGCCGCGACGGAGGGGAATCCCAAGCGATGGCACCAGCAGAAGGACCGGCTTCCTCCGCTGTGCCTGGGCCACCAGCCCCACGGGACAGTCGAGGACATTGAGGCATGGATCGCATCACAAGCCACGAGGCCGGTTGCACCGCCGGAATACTGCGCAGTTCCTTGGTGCGGGTACAAACGTCACCCGGCCAACCAGCTGGGCATCTGCAGGCTGCACGCACAACTGATCAAAGACCAGGGCGAACTGGCCCTGCACCTCGAACGGGAAGCCGTCGTTTCCCTGGAACCTGACGGCTACCGGGAAATCCACGCCCCTGTACCCAGGCCTGGCGGGTACAGGCTCGACCTTGGCCCGCTGCAACGGCGGCACGCGGGACTGGCCACGGAGCTGCTGTGGTCCCTGCAGCATCAGGACCGCCTTGGATTCCCAATCAATATCGTCACGACCAGGGCCCTCATGGCCTCGGCGCTGGAGTTCCCGCCTGCCACGACATCCTTCCTGAACGCCGACACCCGAGCCCTCACAGAGGGCCGCCTCCTGCGTTCCGTCAACGCCTGGTCCATGTTCAGGGTCGTGCGTGCCAGGCTGCTGGAACGCTACGTCCCCTGGTCGACCAACGGTGATCTTCTTCAATCCGACCTCGTCCCGTTCGGGCTGCTGACGACCTCGTCCAACCGGCGTGCATCCACACGTTCCATGGCGGCCCTGGATTTCCGGCCCATCAGACTGGAGTGGGCGCGGCAAATGGCCAAGCTGTGGATCCTGGAACGATCCACCACGGAAACCTCCCCGACGACCCTGATCACTCACGTCGCACGGCTCTGCACCGATTTCGTCGTCCAATGTACGGTGCGGAACCTCCCCCCGCCAACTAACGCCTCCGAACTGACCCGGGACCACGGCAAAGTGCTGGCACAGGCCCTGGCGGGCATGACCCGGCTCGACGGGCAGCCCCTGTCCAGCAGCTACAAACGGTTCCTTGGATCGACGCTGACCGGCATGATCGACTACGCCCGAAAAAACTCGGACCTGTTCGAAAACACCAGCCTCTCCTTCGCCCTCGACTACGACCTGCGGATCCCCATCGAGGACAGCCCAGGGGCAGACTCCGACGATGAGACCGGCCGAGCAGTTCCCGAACCCGTCATCGAGTACCTCTTCGAGCAGTTGCCCACAGCACAGGTCTCTAACCCGGCATCAGCCGCTGCCCCCAACGAAGTATACAAAGCAGCGTTCACCTGCTACATGACCCTCCTTCGTGATGCCGGACGCCGGCCCGGCGAAACGGCCGGCCTCCGCCGTGAATGCCTCAGCTACGACAACACCGGCCAAGCCACCCTGCTATGGCACAACGACAAAGGAAGACGCAGAGGTCGGCGGTTGCCCATCTGGGAGGAAACCGCCCAGGCCCTGGAATCCTGGTTCACCATCCGGGACCATCACGCCGCGGGGGCACCGGCCGGACAGCAGGAATGGCTCTTTCCAACGTTCCGGCCCCGAGCCCGGGACAAACACCTGAAGACAGCCTGGTTCAACAAACGGCTCCGCGACTGGGTCGATCAACAGCTCCCCGAGCTGCCTGGCCCGAAGAACGGAACCGGAGCCGCCATCCCCTTCCGGAAAACAGATGTATTCGCCTACGCGTTCCGGCACTCCTACTGCCAACGCCTGGCCGACGCCGGAGTCCCGCAGGAAACCCTCCGCCGCCTCATGGACCACAGATCCGCCGACACAACTGCGCAGTACTACACGGTGACCAACGCACGAAAGCGCAAAGCCATCGAGTCCGTAAAGAGGCTCTCCTTCGATACTCACGGCGCCCACGCCCCAGTCGCGGAAGAGCTGTACTCCATGGCCGCCGTCGCCGTGCCGTTCGGCAACTGCACTGAACCAACCAACATCAAAGCCGCTGGCAAGGCATGCCCTGCCCGCTTCCAGTGCGGCAGCTGCACGTTCTTCCGGTCTGACCCCTCCCATCTGCCCGACCTGATTGCACATTTGGAACGGATGAAAGAGGACCTCGCTTGGCAGATCGCCCAAAACCTACGGCCGTCACTGATCACGGACACCAAGAACGAGATCGCAGCCTTCACAACCCTCCTCCGGGGACAGGAATCGCGCCTGGCCGGCCTGCCCGACAGCGAACGCGAGTCGCTTGTGGAAGCCTCCGCCGTGCTGCGCCGGCTCCGCACAGCCCTACCGACTGCCATTGAAAAGCCCTTCATTCCGGTCGGAAGCCTGCGGATCCGACCGGAGCGGAACGAGGACGACGCATGATCGCAGCGTCAGCGCCCAAGTCAGCGGCCATGGTGCAACAACGAAGGAAGGACAGCAAAGCTAAGAGACAGGCAGTGCTGGCCGCGATTGAGGCGATGGAACGCGCGCGCGGGCCCATCACAGTCGCGGAGGTTGCCCGCCGCGCCCGTGTCAGCACTTGGCTTGTGCGGCAGGAGCCCCTGATGACAGCGGTTAGGAAAGCCCAGACCGGCGGTGCCAGGCAGAGCTCCGCACCAGGAGAGAGGAACACCTCCTCCACTTCACTACAGGTCGAACGTGACCTCCTGCGCCAGGAGAACCAGCGGCTCCGCCACGAGCTCAGAAGAAGTCAGCAGCGCATCTCTGAACTGCTCGGGGACCAGATCGATGGCACGGATGCCCACTCCCAAACTCGCCGTGTTGACGAATTGACGGACCAGAACGCCGCGCTCTCCCGGCTAGCGAGCGACGCGACTCAGGAAACCCATCGGTTCCAACAAGAGCTCGCGGGCCTGACATCAGATCTTGAAGCCGCCCACAGTGTCAACCGATCGCTCATCGCTCAACTCAACCGCACTGCTAAACCGGGCCCAGCAGGCTGACCTGCATAGCGCCCCGCCCCTCAGGTTTTCGGGATCGCAGATCTCCTTGAGCCGGGCGGGCAGTTGCCGGGGACGACGAGGACGGGGCGCTGCTGAGTGCGGGCCAGGGATGCGGAACGAATCCCTTCAAGGAGTCTGACCGCCCATACCAGGGATCCTGTCCGGTCAGCGCCCACAACGAGCAACGATACACACGTGTTGTCCACCAAGCGGCTGAGGGCCTTGGCAACGTCGGCGTTCAGCGCGCGAAAGGATCACCTCTCTCCGGGCTTCCCGAGCAGGACCTCCAAACTTCGTTGCAGAAGGATGGGCGGAAAGTCGGCCTCTTTATTGATGGCCGGGTCCAGCGAAAGAGCTGTCCGTTGGCGGTCCGGCTCCCATTCCGGCAGCCAACTTGCCGGGTCCACAAACGCGCAGACGAGGTGCCGTTCCAGGACGGCTGCGCGAGCGAAAATGGGCCCCGGCGCCCAGCAGACTCACATCGTCGGCGAGAGCTGGCTGGCAGGGGAGCCTGATGCTCGGCGTCGCCCTATTTGAGCCCGGATCGGACAAAGGCGTCCACCACATATCGCTGCAGGAAGATGTAGATCAGGAAAATCGGCAGGCATGCCAAAGCGGATGCGGCCATGATCGCTCCCCAGTTATTGCCTTCGGCGCCGAGGAAGCCACGGATGCCCACCTGGATGAGGGCGTCCGATTTTTGCATGATGAGGGATGGCCAGAGGTACTCGTTCCAGGCGCTGATGAAGAGCATGATACCGAGGGCCGCCAGTGCGGGCCTCAGGTTGGGAACCACCACTTCCCATAAGGTCCGCCATGAGGAACGTCCGTCCATTTGGCTGGCATCGAGTAGGTCTTTAGGGAAGGCCTCGAGGTGTTGCCGGAGCATCATCACGGCAAAGGCCGAGCAAAGCTGTGGCAGCACCACGCCGGTGACGGTGTTGAGCAGGCCCATCTGGGAGACCAGCAGGTAGTTAGGGATCATGGTGACTTGGAAGGGCACCAGCCATGAACCGACGAACAACAGGTACAGGACCCTCTTGCCCATGAAGTCCCACCGCGCGAAGCCATAGGAGGCCAGGATGGCCACCAGCAACTGGGATACTGCCAGTGCCAGCGACATACCGAAGGTGTTCGCCAACATGCCGGCAATAGGGATGGTGCCCAGGACGTACTGGAAGTTCTCCAGGCTGAGCGGCCCGGGGAACGGGTTGGTGGAGAGCGCTTCGGATGCGGGCCGGAAGGCGGTGACGAACATCCAGTAGACCGGGAGGATCGACGCCAGGGCCAGCACGATCAACAGAGTGTGGCTGGGGACGACGGACCAGGCAACCCAGTCTGGCAGGCGGTGCCGTGCCGAGTCCTTTCCGGTGCCTGCAGCCGGGGAATCCGCGCTCAAAGGACCGGGCTGCGCCGGTGGGGCGATCGTTATGAAGGCCATCAAGTTTCCCTTACTAATTGTCGTAGAAGCTAAGGCGCTCGGATAGCTCAACGAAGACCAGGGCGATGAGCCCGAATCCCAGGAAGAAAAGCGTTCCAGCAGCGGAGGACAGTCCGGCGTCGAAATTCCTGAAACCGAACTGGTACAGGAGGTAGTAGATGTTGGTGGAGGAATTCCCCGGACCGCCCTGCGTGACGAGGTCGATAATCGGGTAAGTCCACTGTGCAGAGAGCAGGATAGTCATGAGGCTGAGGAAAACGAGGCTGGGCGAGAGCAGCGGGATGATGATCCGCCACGTGATCTGCCGCCCACTCGCGCCGTCGATGGAGGCAGCCGCTGCGTAGTCGGGGCTTATGCCGGCCAGCCCTGCGGAAACAACCAGCACCCCGAAGCCCAGCATTTGCCAGCCGACAATCACGATCACAGCAGTCATGGAGCCATCTGGGTCACGGAACACGTTGCCCATCGGCGAGCCCAAGGCTGCTGCGATGGCCGGGATCGTGCCTCCTTCGGGTGCGAAGAGCCAACGCCAGATAGCGCTGGTGGCAACCGGTGTGATGAGGAACGGGACGAAGATCAGCGCCTGGTAGGCGGTGCGGGCGCGGCCCTGGACCTTGCGGGACAGCAACGCGAAGACAAGCGGCAAGGCCACGGAGATCCCCAGGAACGCGAGGATGTAGAGGCCGGTGTTCAGCAGCGCCTGATGCAGTTCCGGCAGGCTCAAGACCTTTGCGTACTTCTCGACGCCCACGAATTGCTTGGGCTTGGTGGGGATCAAGTTCCAGTCGTATAAGGACAGGTTGACGGTCTGTCCAAGCGGCCAGTAGGTCCAGACAAGAAGAAGGATGACCGCCGGAAGGATGTAGAAATAGGGGTTCCATGTGCGGCCGGCGGCACGGCTGGGGACCGGGCGTCCGGCCGGGCCGGCAGGGGCGATGCCCGCTGCCGGCCCGGAGGTTTCGATGAACACTGTTTGGCTTCTTCCCGTGAAGTTCCGTATTAGCGGGTGGTCCCGGCGAGCTCGCCTTCCACGGCGATCACGTCAGAAGCCTTGACGTCCGGGGTGTAGTCCGCTCGCATTGCTTCAGTGACCTCCTCCAAGGACATCTGCTGGTATGCGGCCATCTGCCCTGCAGAGACGGTGTACACGCTGGAGAACTCGCCGATCGGGACTACGGAGTTGAGCAGGCGGTCCTGGTAGACGTGGACGAGGTTGAAGGCCTGGGCGCCGTTCTGTCCCCGCATCGTGTCTCGGGGAACGTTGAGGTCCTGGGTGTAGCAGGTGGCAGATGCGACCGAGACGGGAACCCCGGCGAAGGTGGAGAAGGTTGAGTAGTGCAGGTGGCCGGCGAGGATGCCGCGGACGTCCGTGCCTTGGATGACCTTTTCAAGCCGGCTCTGCTCGCGCAGTTCCACCATCGCCATGATTTCCAGGGGGCTGGGGACCGGCGGGTGGTGCAGCGCGATCAGGGTGCCGTGCGGGGCAGGGGTGGCCAGGACCTCGGAAAGCCACTCGAGCTGCTCATCGGAGATTTCGCCGTGGTGCAGTCCCGGAACGGTTGAGTCCAGGGCGATGATGCGCAGGCCGTTGACGTCGTGGACCATGTCTACGGATTCCTGTCCGGCGTCCGAGTCCAAAAGACCGGCACGGAAGGCGGCACGTTCGTCGTGGTTACCCATGACCCAGATGATCTTGGCGCCGAATTCTTCGGCAACGGGCTCCACGATCTTGCGGAGGCGGACATAGGCGTCGGGGCGTCCGGTGTCCGCGAGGTCTCCGGTGAACACCATGGCTTCCGGCTTGACCTGGGCTTTGACGAAGTCGCGGAACAGCTGGCGGAGGTTCTCGTCACTGTCCACGCTGCCGTGCAGGAGGTCGTTGTCGGCGACGAAATGGGTGTCGCTGATGTGGAGGATGAAGTGGTCGGGGGCTGCGTGCTGGGGTTCGATCGTCATGGCGTTACTCCTGGTTCTAGTGGGCGGTGGGGACGGTGGGGACTGTGAGGACGTCACGAAGGCGCTGAAGGTCGGCGTTACTGAAACCGTGCGCGGTGAGAAGGCCCTCGGCGCTGCCGTAGCTTTCCTCCACCAGGTTCAGCGTGGTGCTCAGAACAGCGGCGGGGCTGGCGGAGATGATCTCCCGCAGGTTTTCGCCTACGGCTTCGAGACCTGGATGCTTGGCAAGTGCGGCCAACATCATTTCGCTCCAGTCCCCGGCCAGGTTGGCCTCGGTGGCCGCGTAATCGCGGATCACGTGCTCGCGGTCGACGCCAGCGGCAAGCAGGGCGAGTGCGATCACCACGCCGGTCCGGTCCTTGCCCGCGGTGCAGTGCACCAGGACAGGATCGGCTCCGGAATCGGCAATCAAGCGGACGGCATCGGTCAACCGCTGCGCGTAAAGGCTGATCATCAATCCATAGATGTCCTGCAGGGTGACTGAGTCAGCGGCGCCGGGTATCTTGCCGGAATCGAAGATGGGATTGTGCCGGGATTCGATCGGGAGGCCTTCCAGGCGGCTGGGAGACTGCTCCAATTCGGTCCGGTCCCGCAGGTCAATCACCCTGCGGATTCCCAACTCCGCAAGGTGCGCCCGTCCGGCGTCGGTCAGTTGGTGCAACCCGTCCGAGCGGAAAAGCTTTCCTTCCCTAACTGTCCGTCCGCTGGCGGCATAGCCGCCGGCGCTGCGGAAGTTGTAGGTACCCTCGACGGCGAGTGGCTGGTTTGCGGTATCGAGAATGGCGTCCTCGGAGGTGATAGTCAACGGGTTTCCTTTCGGGACAGGCAGGTCAGCGCGGGAGAAGGTCCTGAGCGCGGCGCTGTGCCTCGGCCATGGTGGTCTTGGCGTCCTTGCCGTAGTACACGACGTCCTCGATGGCTGTGGCCAGGATGTCGTCCACCTGCACATAGCTGTTTCCGGGGTAGGAAACCCAGGGCTGGAGGCGGTCAAGCTGGGCGAGGTTCGGAGCGAGGAGCGGGTTCTTCTGGGCCCAGTCATAGAGGGCACCGCCCTGTTGCGTCAGCGACGTCCGCAGCGGAAGGTAGCCGATCTTGCTGGAGATCTGTTCGTAGGCGTGATCGCTGGTCATGAACTTGATGAGTTCCCAGGATGCGCGCTGCTTCGCCGGATCTTGGCCGAGGATGAAGAGGGCTGAGCCGGAGTTCGTGGGAACGGAGGGCTTGTCGCCGAAGCCGGGCATACTGGCGGCCTTGAGCTGCCAGCCTGACTTGGCAGCGCTGGACATGAACATTCCCTGCATGGCGGACGTGGTCAGCTGGAGAGCCGTCTCGCCCTTCGCGAACCCTTCGTACATGCTGCTTGAGTCGCTGTTGCGCAGCACTCCGGCCTTGTACAGGTCGGCGAGCTTGGCCACGGTGTCCGCCGCGGCGTCGGAACCGAAACCGATGGTCTTGCGATCATCGGAGAGGACCTCGGCGCCGTTGGACTTGAAGACTCCCTGCATGCACCAGTTGCCGCCCTTGACGGAGCAGGAGATGTCAAGCGAAGGCTTGCCGGTCTTGGCGGTTACTGCCTTGGCAACGGTCAGCACCTTGTCCCAAGTGGAGAGATCGACGTCGGCAGGCAGGCCTGCCGCCTCCAGCTGGGTTGCGTTGTAGAACAGGACGGGCGTGGAGAACACGTAGGGGATGCCATAGGTCTTGCCGTTCCAGTTGGCGAGAGTCTTCGCCTTCTCGTGGAAGGGGTGTGCGCCGTCGAGGTGCGCATCCACGGCATCCTGTCCAACCAGCTCGCTGATGGCGTTCGCCCCAAGCTGGGTGGCGGCGAAGTCCAGCGAGTCGAAGGTGAGCTGCGCGACGTCGGGAGCTTTTCCGGCCAGCAACTGTGTCTGGACGCTGCTGACTGTGTTGGAACCTGCGGCTCCGCCGCCTTGGGGCGCCTGAGCCGTCACGTGGATGTTGGGGTATTCCTTTTCGAAGTCGGCGATTAACCCTTTGACGGTTTCCGTCCAAACGCCGGCTTGGGCGAGGTTGTAGCTCTCAAAGGTGATGTCCACCTGCTGGTCGGCGGTGAGTTCGGGGATCTTGGCCGCCACGGAGCTGGCCTCGGTAGAGCCACCACAGGCGGCGAGGGTCAGGGCGGCCGTGCCGGCCATGATGGTCAGTGCAAGGGAACGGAGAGTTCGCACGGTTTTCCTTCGGTGTTGGGGAGGGAAGGGCGTAGGTGGGGGTCTGGAATCTTGCTGGTGGCTGCCTAGGCCACGGGTGCCGGTACCGACGAGGGCTGCCATTCGAGGCGACGCCCGCTGGCGCGGTCAAACAGGTGCAGCCTGTTGGCGTCCGCACTCAGGACCACGGCGCTGCCCGTGTCCCAGTGCTCGCTCCGGGAGGCTCGGACGGCCACGCGCTTGGGGCCAACGCGGCAATAGATCACTTGCTCACTGCCCAGGTTTTCGGACAGTTCGACGACGCCGCGAAGCGCCGCTCCGGCGCTCGGCGCGGCTGCTGCCGAACCGGGAGCATTGATCATGAGGTGCTCGGGACGGATGCCCAGCACAATGTCCCGCTGAGGTGTTGCACCGGGCCACAGCACGGCTTCCACCGAGGGCCCCATGACGATGATCGAACCATCACTGGTGCCCAATTCGGCGTCGAGCAGGTTGGTTGCCGGGGACCCCAGGAAACCGGCGGCAAAGATGGAAGCCGGCTTGTCGTACAGCTCTTCGGGCGTGCCAAGCTGTTCCAACTGGCCGCCGTTGAGCAGGGCGATCTTGGTAGCCATGGTCATAGCCTCCACTTGATCGTGCGTGACATAGATGAAGGTCGCCCCTAGCCGCCGGTGAAGTCCGGCGAGCTCCTGGCGCGTGGCCGTCCGCAGCTTGGCGTCGAGATTGGACAACGGCTCGTCCATGAGGAACGCCTTCGGCTCACGGACCAAAGCACGGGCCACGGCGACGCGCTGGCGCTGCCCACCTGACAGCTCCCTGGGCTTGCGGTCCAGAAGGTGTCCGATCTCCACCATCTCGGCGACAGCCTGAACGCGCTCCTTGACGAGCTGCTTGTCAGCCCGCCGTACGTTCAATGGAAACGCAAGGTTCTTGGCCACACTCAGGTGCGGGTACAGGGCGTAGCTCTGGAACACCATGGCCAAATCCCGTTTCTTGGATGGCTCGGTGGTGATGTCCCGGCCGTCCAGCTCAAGCGTTCCCGACGTCGGGTCCAGCAGTCCTGCGATCATTCGAAGCAGGGTGGTCTTGCCGCAGCCGCTGGGGCCGAGCAGGACCAGGAAATCACCGTCTTCAACGGTGAGCGAAACGTTTTTTACCGCCGTCACGTCCTTGAACGAACGCGAAAGCTGGTTGAGCACTAGTCGGCCCACGAGCACCTCCAGGGAAACGATATTTCCTAAATCGATGTGTTTAGGAAACGTCTTACCTAGGAAGGTTGCAGTCCGCAGATTAATTCGTGGTGCTCAATGGGCGAACTTCGCGGGAGGCAGCGGGAAACATTGGATTCCCTCAGGCACGTGGCCTACTCGGGCTCTTCACCGACGATGTGCAGGACCTCCTCAAATACGGCAGAGCGGGCCTGGTCCACCTCCGGAGAATTGCCAGTAACAGCGGCATGGAGCGCGGATAGAATCAGCATCTGCACGATGTTCCCGATGGGCAGCTGGTCCTGCCAGTGATGGAATTCGGCGCCGGCCACCAGCGAGTGCGTCGAAAGTTCCGACAGCGCCGACCTCGCGTAGCTGGTGACTCCAATAACGGTGGCCCCTCGTTCCAGGGCGATCCGGGCCCCGCCCAAGGTGAAGCCGTTCAGGCCACTGTCACTGACGGCGATGCAGACATCCCCCTGGCTCAGGAGCTTGGCTGTGATGTGCTGCGAGACGATGTCCCCGGGTGCCTCGCACACGACTCCTGTGGAAAGGCACCGCAAGGCAAAGGACTTCGCCGGGGCGACCGAAGCGCCATTGGCCACCACGAGCAGTCTGTTGGCTGACCGGATAGCATCCGCGGCCGCGGCGAAAGCCTCGAAGTCGAGGGAAGCCAAGGCGCTCCGGATGTCGTGCGCGGCGCGGGAGAAGATCCCGGAGACCAGGTGCTCGGAGGTGCCCGGAGTCCCCGTTGCTGCCCATCCTTCAAGCTCCGCGTTATCTCGTGCAGCCGCGCCCAGGTCTCGCAAAAGGACCTGCCGGAGATGCTGGAAGCCGTCAAAGCCGAGTCGCTTGCAGGCCCGCACGACGGTGGCAGGCGATGTTGCAGTCACCGCCACAAGGTCGGCCACGGACATTGTGGCGACGGTTTCGGGTGAGTCCAGGCAGAATTGGGCCACTCTCTGCTCGCTGGGCACCAGCGAGGGAAAGATCGACATGATGTGGGCACGGGAGCCGCCCACTGGTGGCTCCGCTTTGTACGGGTTCATCGGGCCTTCATATCAGATCCACTTGAACAGCAAGCTCGCCTCGTATCAACTGGCAACAGCCTCGTCCGACCCACCGCAGCGTAAAGCACCCGCGCCGCCACACTCCCCTCCCCTCCGAACGCCGGCGTTGGGCTGACGCCAGTGGACAGGGATGGAGGCGGTCACGTTCCGTTCCGTTTTCGTGCCGAACGTGGCTCACATCGAGATTCGCCGCTGAACAGGCCAAACATTACCCTTAGGGCAGATAATCCGCCTAACCTCAACCTCGGCGCTGCGCACGTTCGAGTTGCAACGTGACCCGTTGTCGGACCAATGGTTACTGGCGGCCATAACGGATGCAGGCGCGGCCGCCGCTTAGGCGGTGGGTATGACTTGGCCTGGGGGTCCTTGTCCAAAGCTACGGACAACTCCTCAGGGTTACCCACCGCGACGATTGCTCCCGGAGCCACCCCACGGCTCCCAATTTTCACCGTGGACAACCTGGATTGACCACAACTATGGACAACTCAAGCTTCCCTCCGGTGACTGGAACTGTACCCAATTACTGTGAAGGAGGGGCTGGAAACTCCTGACACGCAGGACAACTGATCGTCAAAGCAATTCAAACCCGGAGCTGGGGTCGAATTTGAGAACACGTGCGTTCTCCTTGATCGTGCGGAGTTCGGACTCGTTGAAGCCCTCAACCTTCGTTGCCTGGATATCCATCGTGATTTCGATTTTGGCTCCCGTCCCCGCGAGCCTGTCGATAATCTCGCGAGTTATGTTTCCCATATCTCTGGAGTAGCGCTCGGGGTCGATCTTTACAGTTCCGAAGAAGCGTGACAGTGGTGCTGCCTCGGGCTGCATGTCGGACTCATTGTCGTCATCGGGGTTTTCTTCGTTTGCCGGGATCTCTCGGTCCGGCTCGAGGTCTACGCCTTCTTGCGTCGTCGTCTCCTTGGCCGCGTTTGCTGCGGCCCGATCCGATTTGGCCTGATCTGTAGCGCTTTCCCAATTCACAAGAAGTGTGCTGTCGCTGACCTGGATTGCTGCGTCCGGGGCAGGCGGCACGACAAGCCCAAGGTAACGACCAGTCTCAGCATCCTTGCCCGCGGCGATGGCAAACCGTTCATTATCAACAAGCACTGCGCCGGAGGCTTGCCGGACGGCGGCGTCCAGAACCTCCCTCCGCACGAGTCGGGGCATGTAGGGGTAGCGAGTGAAGTAGCCCCAGAGTTCACCAATGCTAATTGCGCCTTGTCCCCAGACATTCGCCAGCTCTTTATGGAGGGTGTTACCCAATATGGGAGCACCGAGATCGGTAATTAGTTGATCGTCCCGAGTGAGCTTCGCGCTCACCCTTTCAGCCAGGCTCCTGCCTCCGCTGTCGGGTACCTTGTCGGCTACCAATTCGAAGGGCTTCGTGGGGTCGAACTGCTCCGGGTAAAGCGCCCAGGTGAAGGTGTCGCGGATGCGGTCGCTGACGGTGCGGTCGAGGCGGGATACCCAGTCGTCGGTTTGATTTCTCTGTTGGGCCGAAAGATTCAGGCTATCGCTGGCAGCCTGCACACTCTTCCACCCGAGGTAGTTGCGAGTCGCAGCTTCAAGGCCCTCCATCTGCACCTTGTCGGCCACCAGGAAAGCCAGCGTATTGCGGTGGATGCGTTGACTGGCGCCCTTTGTCTCTATTGCCTGGCGCACCCAGCTGTGAGCAGCGGAATCATCGCCGTCCTGCTTCCGACGCGAATAGCGGGGATGGGTAATGACGAGCCGTGCGTCTTCCAAATCGGGGATGTCAGCACTGGACGCGGGCGCTATGTGAACACGATCGAAGACGCCACGTGGCCGCTCCTCACTAGCGAGGCGGCGCGTTATCTCATTCCAGACAGTCTCAATGTCTTCGCGTAGCCGCTCTGCATAATCATTTGCCGTCTTTGTGACCGAGGGCTGGGTATCAAACCAGTAGTGTCCCTGTTCCTCATAGAAGTAGGTCGACCGCTGCGCAAGCAGTTCAACGGCAGAACCAAAGTTTCCCAGTACATCGCCCGGGATCGCTGTACCAAGCCAGAGATACTGCTTGTCGAGGCCCTTGTGCGTGCTCTTGATCCGCGGGGCTGCCCCCATGAAGATCGTCCGGGCTATTCGTTGAGTAACGAAACGTTGCCCAAGGTTCGGTCGGTCAAGGTCAATTTGTTGTGCTGTGGAACCTGATCCATCAATGTCCGAGTCGATAATGGGCTTCCATTGGTCCTCAAGGTATTGAGTAAGATCCGTATTTACAGTCGTCGCATCAAGTGGAACGTTGCCAGGCAGGATCAACGGACTATGGTCGTTCGATGCCCATAGCTCATGGACGATTGAAGAGACGAGCTTGAGCACGCCGCGAGTCCGCTGAAACCGCTCCAAAGTAGACCAGTCCTCGTACAGCCGGTCTAACAGTTCCGGGTGTAGCGGATAGGAAGCACGAATACGATTCTCATAATCATCACCCGGGGTTGCAGCGTCACGAGGGAAGAGGGCGGTGTTGTTGCGGTACAAAGTGACGAAGTTGCGCGCGACCGCCGAGATAGTCGTCAAGCCTTCTGCGTCCGGAGGCTGGAAGAGCCGACGACGGACGATTTCGAAGGACTCGTCCTTGCTGGATGGGCGCCACTGATCCGCTACACGACGAATAACGTTCTGAAGGCGCTCAAGAGCGATCTGCCCGTTGGCGCCCCCGATCTCGATGTCACTACCGCCCGCCGCGGTTCCGGTATCGGAGGCCGGGATCGAGACGACGAGCATTGCCCCGGGCACCGATCGCACTACCTCAGTGAGGGACTGGGCGAAAGTGAACTGGGTGTCGAACGAACCCGCGGGCAGATCCTTATCCGTGACGAGCTGTCGAGCATAGGCCACCCACTCGTCAATGAGTATTAGCGCTGGAGCGTAACGCTCAATCAGTGTTCGAAGCCCCACTCCAGGATTTGTGCCTGCTCGGTCGGCGTCCGCAACGAGGTCATACCCCTCACGGCCACCGAGCTGCCAAGCAAGCTCTCCCCACAAGGTGTGGACCTCGGTACCGTCCTCTTTGACCAGCGCAGAACCCGCTTGGAGGTAAGTTCCGACTAGTGCGACGCGTTTGACTCGGACGTGCTCTAGCTCCAGATTGCCGTTGGCAGCTACAAGCTCCTGGAGCTCCTGCGGGAATTTGTTGGAGGGAGTGCCGCTGAACAGGTGGTACAGCGTCAACATCGAGTGCGTCTTGCCACCACCGAAGTTCGTCTGCAAGTTCACTACGGGGCTGGCGTTTATATCACCGCTGATACGCCGTAGCGCTCGTGCGAGTAGATCACGCAAGCCCTCAGTCAAATAGGTGCGGGTGAAGAACTCGACCGGATCGCCGTATTCCGGAGAAATTACCTGCCGGGTATGCACCATATGGAGGTCGGCAGCGAATTCCGAAGCCGTAAATTCCCCACGCGCCACGTCACTATGCGGGCGAATGACCTCTCGCCATGGCCTGAGTCCAGTTCCTGGTTCCAGGGACACTTTTGTTCGCTTAACTTGCTTTCGGGTCTGATCTTCAAACACCGTTCGCTGAAGATCGACGCGGAGCTTGCGGACATCCTCCGCCGAATCCACAGCGCCGACAGCATGAAGGAGTCGCTCGATGGTGTCCAGTGCACGAGAAGCGTCATCAGAACTGAAAGATTCGTTGTGTGCCCACAAGTTACGTGTCTCCCGCAGTTCGGAGGCAAACCCTTGTTGTGCGCGGGAAAGCACGTCTTTGAATTGATACCCCTGCTCGGTGATCGCCCGAAGCTGCACCTGCACGTCGTGCTTGGTGAGAGTGCGCACGGGCCCGCCGCGCCGCTGGGCTTCTTCCGCGGCCCACTTGGCAGTCCAGTCGCTCGTACCGAGGGCACGGGTCATCACCTCATCAACCGCATCCAGCAAGCCTTCCGATAGTAGGTCGAACGCTTTGCCTACCCGGTCACGGTTGTTGATCGCCATCGATTAGTCCTCATCTTCAAAGTCGAACGCTTGCTGCATTGAACCCGGCACTGACGCGAACTTCCGGGCTTGCTCGTTCAAGTCGCCCCAGGCACTGACGAGGCCGTTGAACAATAATGCGTCTTTGGTGTCATTTTTCTTTTCCGCCTCATGGAAGAGCAAGAATCCCAACTCCTTGACCGCGTCGAGGTTAACGCTCGATTGGACGCCAGGTAGCAGGGCAGCGACCTTGTCAGCGCCATCCTCGGCCATCACAGCAGCCAGGCGCACCACTGCTTCCCATACACTCACACGGCCATCCAATTCCGGCACCCAGTTGCCGTCTAGCTGCGAGGGGGACAACAACCGAGCTTTCCCGCCTCTGGCTTCAAAGATCCCTCCACGCACCAGCACACCAACAGAAGTATCCGACGAGCGCGCTAGTTGGTCTGCGACGCCCGAATTCTCCTGTGCCCAGCCGTACTGCCGATACCACTTCACTGCGAACCGAGTGTCCGGATCGAAGTCCGATTCCTGCTCGCCCAGCACCTCGTCGAGCGTCGCGTTGATGAGCAGCAGGGCATCCTTCACGCTCATATCCGAACCATCAGCCTCACGCACCCGCGAATACCGAGAGAACACCGAAATTCCTGGACCTATCGCAGCCTGTGCCAAGTCGACTGGGGCTATTGCGCCTTGCATGAGCTTGCGGAGTGCCTCCGGAAGCTCGGCTTTGAGCATGGCGGCAAACGAGCGACGTGTCGTCGCCTCTGCACGCTCTGGCCGTGGGCGGCAGGCCAGAACGATCGATGAGGCTAAGGCATTAGTACCGCTAGCAAGCAGCCGATTGCTGGTTTCAGTACGCATAGGCCAAGTTGCGGTGATCTCCCATCCAGCCTGGATCAACCCGTCGAGCAAGGTGTACCAACCGGTCGACGAACTCCCGTCCGCGTCGGAGTCTTGCTGCTTGTAGGCGTAGTAGACCGTGAGTGGAACATTCGTATTAGCTGTTTGGCGAATGCGACGAAACACCGAGTTGAAGCCATCTACGAAAAAAGCCTCAGCCGCGCCAGTACTGCCATGCCGGTATGGATTCGCAACGAGTTCCTCAGCCTTCGGGGTCAGCATCGTTCCCACCGTTTTCGAGTGAATGTCCTGCAGTGAACGCCGCAACCAGACATAGAAAAAGTCTGACAATTCCGAGTAGCTAATGTTGTCGTAGTAAGGCGGGTCTGTAGAAATCACCAAATCGGCATACGAACGCTTTGCCGCATCCGCCTGTTCGGGGAAAGCCGCTCCTCCGGCTGGAAGACGCTCCAGCACCTTGGCCAAACTCCCGAGGCTGACGGTGTAGCCGCCCGCAGCAGTTCCGAAGGGCATGGTTTCAGCGAAGTCCCAGACCATTGGGATTGCCTGTCGCCCAAATAAGTTCCGGACCTGTGTTTTCGTTATCTCCCACCGACAAAGTGCGTTTGAGATGTCCGTCAGCCGGCTAATTCCGAGGGCCAAATATGTCGCCACTGCGTCCGCGTAAGCTGCGGCGCCCGTCCCGCCGTCCTCAAGGCGGCTGCCCGTCGGCATTCCGGCGGCAAGAGCGTCAGCAAGTACTTGCGCCCGGGCATCTTTAACTAGATCACTAAGCGTTACAAGGGTGGTCAGCTGACGATTTGTGAAAAGGTCGGCCCACTCCGTCATTCCGTACCGGACCACGTTCGTGCGACCTGGCCAGTCTGAGATCTCACCCTGAGGCACATCATCCGGCTTAGGAACGTTCGCTGCTTGGATCTGCACCTCATCGGGACTGAGGAACAGGCGACCGCGGTCGCCCTGAGCAACAACCGCAAGGAGATGTTGGCCCATTAGTCCGGCCCGGCCCTGTTCGCGCACGTACTCCAACGCGAGCGGTGTGCCGTCCCCCACGACCTTCCCCCCTTGGCGACCAATGGTTCCGTCTTCAGTCGCACTCGGCCCAAACTTGTCATGGCGGACCGAGTACCGAACTTGTCCGTCGACTACGGAAGCTTCGATCCACGCCTCCTGGCCCTTTCGCTTACTTAGCCACCAAGAGCGCACCAACGGAGTCTCGATGGGATTGGCGGGGTTTGGGCTCCGTACCGTCCGCGCCCATATCCAGGCGATGACTGTGTGTTGAGTTCCCCCAGGCGCAGTCACCTTTGGGTAAAGGTGCCCAATCCGCTGCTGGGCCTCATCTCGCATCCAATTGCCGTATTTAACCACGTCTGCCGCAAGGCCCTGCGCCCGCCGCCATTCGGTTACCCGCTGCCCAGCATGCGGATGAACCGGAGGACGCCCACTGAACTTTGGAGGAATCTCGATAAGTGCTCGATTGATAAGAACGGACACCGGGTTCAAGTCGGATGCATGAGCCTCTAGGCCAAGCCGTTGAGCCTCAAGGGGGATGGTGCCGCCACCCGCGAACGGATCCAACACGGCGGGGAGATCGCCGTTATTGCTCTTCTCGATTTCCTTGCGTACTTCCGCCAGCAATTTCTCATCGTTCGAGTTGTCCCAGTTCACGAGCCGCTCGATCATCTTGTGAAGCCGCTCACGCTCAGCATCCTGAGCCTCCACCGTCGGAAACTCATCAGGTCGCGAGGAGGGGTCATCGACGAGCTGCCCGAAGAGCACCGCGCGTGCAGCTGCTTGGGGGCGCCGCGCCCAATACAGGTGCAGCGTTGACGGGTGGCCATGCCGGATGTTCTTCTCGCGGGCACCCTGCGTGTTGATGGTTTCTAGTGGCAGGGATACCTCGATGAGCTTCTTCTTCGGTTCGGTGGTCACGAGGTTTCCTTGCTACTGAGGTGCGGCGTCTGTTGGGTGTGTTGGTTCATCGGGGCGAGTCTCCTCGAGTCCAGTAGTCAATCCACTTCTCATTGAAGGAACGAGTCGTGCTCGATGGTTCGAGATGAGCAAAGGCGTTCAAAACGTAGGTCAGTTCGTCACGCTCTGGCCCTTCGGCGCTTACGGAGACGAGAGCAAGCCGGTGCCGTTCGGCCTGTGTCTGGGCGTATGCGATCTCGTTGCTTGTGATGGTGAAGGTGTCAGCGCCTGCAATCCGGCCCTTGACCTCAATGAAGAAGACACGGCCGTCGATGTCGGTGGATCTGATGTCATAGCCTGGATTGTTACGAGCCTGCTCCACTGGAGTGCGTCCGAGGGCACGCTCAGCGACCAAAACCGCGTCTATGGCACGACGTTCCACGCCTTTGGTGTCCTTAGCAAAAGTATGCGGCGACTCCAGGGGCTCATTCGCAAGGACCGCATCCGGGACCACAAGTGCGGCACCACGCACGATAGCCGGAAGAGCTACAAGCTGGTTTGCTTGGTCCAGCTCACGAAGACGACGCTCGAGTCGTTCATCTAGGCGGCGGGCACGCGCATACGCCGCCTCAGCGCGGAGCCGTCCGACTGTCCCTTGACGTTCGAGCGACTCAAGCCGAGTGTGCTCACGGTCCCAGTGATTAATCTCCGCTAGCAGCCGCTCCTTAACCTGCCTTCGAGTACGCGCAGCCTCTAGGTCGATGCGAGTCCTGATTTCCTGCATGCGTGGCTGCAGTCCATTGCGATAAGCCCAGGCGCGGATAACCTTCTCGTTATTCTGACGGGTCCAATCGGAACCGAGTAAATCGGAAATAGCTGCTGCTTCCTTTGGCTCGGGGCGATCAAAGTCAAGATAGGGTGGCGCAACGGGTGTCTCGACATGGCCGGCCTCGTTCAGCAGGACATAGTCGAAGTGGTGTGAAACCGTATTCGGGTCGGCCGAAGTGTCCTGGATCTTCTGTTCGACGGTAAACAGCAACAGAGGCTCTTCTGCCTGCTTGTCGCGACGGTCTATGAGAACGGTGCCCTGCTTGAGGACCGGCCCCAGGTCTTCGATGGTCAATTCGATCACTGCCTGCAGCAGCGGGTGGCCCGGTGCAATTAGGGCAGCAGGAACACCTGACGGCTGGCGAATGTGGCTTGTCTCAAAGGTTACGCGCTCGTACTCGCTAGCAACGGGCGCCCAGCGGTTGAGGCGCCGGGCAGCTTCTTGAATTCGAGAAGAGACGCGAGTTATCTGATATCGACCTGCCTCTCGCCGACGAATTCGCCCGCCGAGGCGCTCAAAAGCAGGAATGAAGAACGCGCGGATATAGCCAGGCTGGAGTTTGCGTTCGCGGGCCTGCTCCATTTGAGCCCGGATGTCCTCTAGGTTTAGTGCAGGAAACATTTCCGGGTGCAAGGCGCGCTCTTGGAGCAACTCTTCGAGTCCGTGTGCGACTCCCACATCGATTGTCCGTTCAAGCCGTGCCTTAACCTCAGGCTGATCGCCATAGCGAATTGCCTCAATAAGCAAGTCGCGCAGAGATCGGTCACGGAAAGCACCTTGCTCCCCGAGTACGTTGAACAGGTTGCCGTTGTATGCCTTGCCCTGCTGATCAATCTTTTCCAGGAGCCGCTGAAACACTTCACCTTCTCGCGTCTCAGTGGCAACCATGTTCCATAGGTGGCAGACCTCGCGCTGGCCAATACGATGGATCCTGCCAAAGCGCTGCTCGATGCGGTTGGGGTTCCATGGGAGATCGTAGTTGACCATGAGGTGCGCACGTTGCAGGTTCAGGCCCTCCCCCGCTGCGTCTGTTGCGAGCAGGACCAAGGTCCCCGGCTGCTCCGTAAAGGCTTCCCGAGCAGTTTTCCTGTCCTCCCGCTTTGTTCCGCCATGAATCGTGACAACTGCCTCACGACGGCCGAACAGGGTCGTGATCTTCTGGGTCAGATAGTCCAGGGTGTCGCGGTGCTCCGTGAAGATAATGATCTTCCGAGGCGACCCTGACCCGTCGTCGGCGAGCACGCGGTCTTCAAGGATGGACCGGAGCTCCACCCACTTCTTGTCCTCGTTCTGCTGTCGTACTCCACGGGCGACGCGGATAAGGTCTTCAAGTATGGTGATCTCGCCCAGGAGCTCATCCACGGTCTGTGCCGCAGTCGCTAAGTCAACCACTTGGTCGATCTGTTCCTCGAGCCGTGCCCGCTCGTCCTCAGTGGTCTCGTCGTCTAAGTCCTCGAAGTTCTCGATCGACAGTTCAGGAAGCCCTAGATCGGAGAAGTTACTGCCCCTTGCGGGAGGATTGAATCGGGCTTCATCAGCAGTTCGCTGCATCTCCCGCAGCCGCCCCTCAAGGCGCATCTGGCGGCGCTCGAGCGACCGGAGGATGGCCTCCGGGCTGGAGGCCAGGCGTCGCTGCAGGATCGTTAGCGCGAATCCCACGTTGTTTCCACGCTTACGATCGCCTTCTTGGGCGATGCGTTCGGCCCTCCCCATCTCAGTACGAACATAGTCAGTAACTTGCTCATACAGTTCCCGCTCAGACTGGCTCAGCTGATATTCAACCGTGTATGCCCGCCGCTCAGGAAACAGTGGCTTGCCTTCGAAAGTCAGCAAGTCTTCCTTCACCATCCGCCTCATAAGGCCCTGCGTATCCGTCCGGTGGACACCTGCCCGGAACTGGCCCTCAAAACGGTCTCGATCAAGTAGCGACATGAAGAGTTGGAAGTCTTCTTCCTTGCCGGCATGCGGAGTTGCCGTCATCAACATGAAGTTCTGAGCCGTCTCAGACAGCAGACGGCCGAGCTTAAACCGCTTCGTCTCGTCGATTTCGTTCGCCCAAGACGAGAAATGTGCGCTCATACGATGTGCCTCATCGACGATTGCGACGTCCCAAGTAACTTCCGAGAGCTGTTCCATTAGGTCGTCGCTGCGCGAGACTTGGTCCATTCGGACAATTAGATATGGGTGGTCGGCGAAAACATTCCGCCCTTGAGCGTCATCCACCATTTGACGACTGAAAATCTCGAAGCGCAGGTCGAACTTTACGGAGAGCTCTTCGCGCCACTGCTCCACTAAGCCCCCGGGGGCCACGATGACGGCTCGCTCGCAATCAGAGCGCAACAACAGTTCCTTCAGGTATAGGCCCGCCATGATTGTTTTTCCCGCGCCAGGGTCATCCGCGAGCAGGAACCGCAACGGTATGCGTGGCAGTAATTCCTCGTAGACGGCACGAATCTGATGGGGAAGCGGCTCAACGTCCGAGCTGTTCACAGCGACCATCGGATCATAGAGGGCCGCATACTTTATGCGGAGTGCTTCGGCGGCAAGTCGGAAGTCATCCGGATCACCGTCGAAGGCAGGAGCCGCATCAAAATCACTCGCCAGCTCGAGCTTGTCCGTGTCAAGCTCCGTCACCATGCGAGCACCGCTTCGGCCCGAGTCATCACGATAAAAAATCTCGTAAAGCCCCTCGTCGATCGGGTCAACGGCTATGAGAGTTACAGTCTGCCCGGGCACAATGCCCCGAAGCCGCAGGCCTGCACGCAGGCTCGTCAGGCTCACAGTCACTTCTGCCACGGGAAGCTCCTTCCGGTCCGGACAGTCATTGAAGGTACAGCGACAGGCGAAGGTCTCAGGGTGAGCAGATTAGCTGTCAATTGGATGCGCCTTGGTCGTTTGATGTCGCAGCGCCGCCAGCACGAACCCATTCGTCAATCTCGCTGGTTTGAAACTTCCAGAGCCTCCCAACCTTGTGGGCCGGCATATGCTTTTCAGCGATCCAGGCGTAGACCGTGTCTTTGGTAACACCGAGATGTGTAGCGATGTCGTCGGCGGAAAGCCATGGTTCAACCAAGGGATGAACTTCCAATCTGTGGGAACGAAATGCTTCGGTAACCCTACCTGCTTCAAGTCAATTAGGCCGGGTTTGACCGGATTTAGCCCACTATGGACTGGAGGACGCTCGCATCGTACCGGTTCTCGCACAGTTCGATGCCGAGAGTAGAAGACAGAGAAGGTCTTCCCAATTCTTCGTCGCAAGGGTGTCCCACTTCCTTGGAATCGGGACACTCTCGCCTTCTTCACGGCTACCAGCTATGTGGGCCGTAGAGGCCAAACCAGCTTGCGTTCTGGCAGGTCGCCTAACATCGTGACTATGACCGAAATTGAGGCGCGCACCACCCCTTTCATAGAGGCGCCAGAGCCGGATAGTGACCCGACTCGTCCACGACCCAAGGACTGGGTGCAATACTCCGATCAGGTAAGAGCCGAATGGTTCAACCTCCTGAGCACTGACCCCGAGGAGTCCGCGGTTCAAGCATTCATGGAACTCCATCCGGCGATCATCCCAGGTGGAAGCGGCGATATCGGCCCCGGCGGGCACCATGGTTCCCAGATGTCCGCGGTGTTCCGTCAGCCTCCTCTAACCGGTGCCGGAGGGACATACATTCCTGATTTCATGTGGGTAACGAAGTCTTCTGGGCTAATTACGCCGATCCTTATCGAGATAGAGAAACCTTCCAAACGCTGGTTTAAGAAGGATGGACGACCAACGTCCAAGTTCACCGACGCGCTCGATCAACTAGACGAATGGCGCGCATGGTTCAACAAGGACTCAAACCCCGCCCTTTTTCGTCAGAAATACATGTTCGAGGACTACCATCTCAACCGTCCGTTGAAGCCTCAGTTCGTTCTGATCTATGGTCGGGACGCCGAGTTCACTTGGGCCGGAGGACACCTCGATCCGGATGGGCTGAGACACAAGCGTGACTCCAAGCGGCAGCCTGATCAGACATTCAGGTCATTCGACTCCCTGGCTCCCCGGTACGACCACGCAAACTCAGTAACCGTCACGATGACAGCTAGCGGCCCGGTGCCGTTTGCATTCTCACCGATGTACCAAACCAACTCCATGACTGGCATCGACGCCAGAATACTTGGTGACCCGACGGAGGCCTTTGCCCGATCGGCGATGATGAGCCCAGAGCGCAGGGCTTACCTGGCGGATCGTTGGAACTATTGGAAGGACGTGGAGGCTAAGCAGGATCCAAACAAGACATATCTACGTTCATCTGGACTTGAATAGTCGAAGCGTGCAGGAAGCAAAAGTGTCTGTGCACACTTTCGTCCCACATCCTTGTTGTTGGGACGCTGTTAGTGGCACGCTCCTCCACCGGATCTGCATTTCAAATGGCAAGTAACTTGGCTGTCCCGTAAGTTGTCCCATAACTCTCGAGTCGAGCCCCCGTAGCAAGGGTGACTTTTGGGACGGTGCGCGCTAGATGGAGGCAGGTCAACGCTGACTGAGTCCTGCTCGTCAGCCCACGCGGACGCCATTGTCAGCGATGAACTCGCGGGCACGGCCTATCTGGCGGTCGGTGGAGAACGCGTACCACTCCTCATTGAGGTTCTCGCCATGGACGAAGTCGCGGAACCGGGAGAATGCGCCCTTGCCCTCGATGACCCGCTCCAGCCGCCCTCGGAGGGCCTCATCATGCTGCCGCTCGGCAAAGGCCGCCATGTCCCGCCAGGCATGCCGCGAGCCGGTGCGGTTGACTCTAAGCCAACGGTCCGGCTCCTCCTCCACATTGATGGTGGCGCCCTCCCCGACCATCATCGGTTCAGTGGCGCTGTCGTCGTACACCTGACCAGTACGCAGGTCAACGTAGCCACCCGTCGACAGGTCCAAGTCCCCTTCCAGCAGGGTGCTGAGCATTTCCAGGTCAACCGGCACGACCTGCCCAGTCACCAGCTCTCCGCGCAGAATGGCCAACAGGTCCTCCGCCAGCAGCAGGTCACCAGCGGCCCCACGCCAAGTCAGCCGGTTGATTACCGAGAGCGCCACCGGCTCAGCTTCCTGGCGTCTGTGCTCCAGCGCCATCGGTAAGCCGGCCCCCACTTGTTGGAGGGCATCATCGATGTCGTGCCCTGTCACAGCGGCGAGGAACCGAGCGGCATCTCCTGCCCCGATTGCTGCACGCAACTCGGACAGGTCAATCCTCGGTGCCTGCGCATGTCGCGGCCAGGCGTGGTGCAGCATGGGGTACGGCAGACTCGGGGGTCCTGGGGTCTGGCTCTCCCCGTCGTCGGTCTCCCATCGGCGCCCATACTGATCCGGGATGCTGCCCCAACCCCAGTACGGCACGGGAACTTCAGGACGGACGCCTAATACCTCTAGCGGGTCAACCTTCACCTCCCCGACCACGCATCGGTGGATCCAGGCGTCACCGAGGTCGAACGTGTACTGAAACTCGGCCCCCGGCTCCACGGTCCGCACAACCTTGGCCATGTCGATGTCAATTGGTGGGGCCATGACTGGGCCACCGACCGATACGGCCATCTCGGCCCCCGTCTCTTCATCAGTGACCACCCGGCCGTCGGCAAGGGTGAACAATGACAGGTGCGAGCGGTCCCACCGAGCGAAGGCACCGTTGATGGCATTGGCGAGATCCATGAAGGTGTGAGACGGTCCCACAGCAAAGATTCGCCCAGGCCATGGCCACAGTTCCTCACCACGACCGCCGAGCAGCTCCACCGTCACTGATAACCAGGTTCGTGCCATATCCCAAGGATGGCACGGGCCGTCCGACGCGTGCCGCCGGCGCAGCCCGCGCGATGTGAATGCCCCCGTCCAGGCTGACTTCAGTGCGGCCGGAACCAGGCGCCCTGGACGGTTTCGCTGCCCTGACCCTTTGGATTGTCTGTGCTTGTGGCTAGGGTGATCAAAATGCCCGTGGGCAGTCAAAAAAAAGGGGGGGCAATGCCGCTGGTGGCGTTTCTCGACGGGGAACGAATCGAATCCTATTTAGCCAATGACGAGTGCTGGGATTTGGTGAGGAGCACGTACCGGAGCCGGTCCCTGCTGATGCGCTGCGGGGTCCCGGGAATTCCGCGCACGTCCAGACGCGGCCTCAAGCACTTTGCTCACAAGGCCGGCGTGCAGTGTGGCCTCATTGATTGCTGGAACGAATCGCCTCAACATCGCATGCTCAAGGCCCTGATCGCCCAGGCAGCCAGAGATGCAGGCTGGCAGGCGAGTGTCGAATGGAGCACAGAGGGACGGGCGTGGACGGCGGATGTGCTGGCAGAGCGTGATGGCAGACGCTTCGCGCTGGAGGTTCAGTGGTCACGCCAGGACGCCGCGGAGTTCAGAGGCAGGCAGGAGCGCTATGCCGCTGGCGGCGTTGAATGCTTCTGGTACGTCCACCGGCGAAACAAGGACGAGGCCAGAAGGGCCAATGTGCCCCACGTCGTGTTCGAGGGCGATGACGCCCCATTTGATGTCCTCGCAGAAAAGGCCTTCCAGCAGGCCACGGCGACCAGTCTTCACGCACACGTCACCGCTCTCCTGTCGGGGCTGTATCTCGACCGAGTCGAAGCAAGGGTCACCTCGGTGACGATTCACTTTTTGAGCGACGCGTGCTGGGCGTGCAAACGGCCCTCCACAATCTGGAGGATAAGTGCAGCGTCACTCCGGTCCCGCTGCCAGGAGACGACCGATGCCGCCCGGACGGACTTTCCGTTGTGGCCAGCCAAACGCATCGAGACCTTAATCGCCGCTGATGTGGCCACGGTTCTCGGAAAGGGCAGCCTTCCGCCGTTGGCCCCGCTGCGGATGCACCACTCGAAGAAGGCAGGGAAAACTTACCTGGCATACGGGTGCGCTCATTGCAGAATCGGCTTCTTCGGGGATGGCTTCCTGGAGCTGGAGACCCGTTGGAAGTCCGTGACCATCCCGGTGACAGCTCGTATTCCCCTCGCCGAAGACCTTTTTGCACAGGTCCATCTGTGTGCGGACAAGGCCTTCGGACCGTGCAGCCAGGACCCTTCAGAGGGTAAGGAGCCGACGTTTGACGGGTACATTCCTAGCCAGCATCAGCGCCGCCGGCCGCCGCGCACAGACGCAGTAGACGTTGCGCTGGTGGGGGCGGAGATCTCCGCAAGAGATGCTGTGGCCATCATGACCGGGCACCGGTATCCGGACCACGGGGAACCGACGTCCAGTTCCGGGTCCTCGGCCCGAAAGAAGGAAAAACGGCAACCCGCCGAGATCACCTCCTGCGATTGGTGCGGCAGGCAACCCCACCCTCAATACGAGTGCCTTTGGCGCCAGCTCAGGGCGAAAGCAAACGTAAGCCCTGGCTACCGGCATTACTCGGATAAATTTTATGAGGGCATCTCCAGGGGAAGGACCCGTGAAGATGAGGGCACAGCGATGATGAAGAGACTGCTTGAACGGTGCGTCCCGATTCCGCGCGGGAAATGAAGCCAGGACGGGGAGCTCAAGCTCCCACTGCGCTCAGTCCCGCCTAAAGATGAGCTGTTCGACCTGCTCGGGTTCAATGCCCAACTCTTCCGCCCATTCAGCCATGCATTCGGTGTACCGGCGGTAGCTGCTGGCGCTGTACCAGGTAAGCCACAAGGGACCAATCTCCTCGCAGTGGTCCCCGAACCAATCCACAACGATGCTGTCCATGATCGGAGTGGTGGGCACTTGGCTGGAGGCCTTAGTAGCGAAGCTGATGAACTTCGTCGCGAAGGCCGGCCCCCACTGATCGAAGAACTTTCTGTTGCTTTGTCGCTTGCCAACGACATACGCGAATGCCGCGTTCCCGCCCTCGGTCCTCGCGATCCCGGCGAGCTCGAACAGGTCGGCGGCGAAATTCTTCCCGTTCTCCATTGTGTTCAAGCGGATGACGCGCTCCGCCCTGTATGGCCCAATGTTGGCCTGGGCATAGCCCCATACATAACTGGCGATGTATGCGTCGAGCGCGGAGTCCGGGTCATTGACCATCGTGAACCGCTCCAGCACGCCAGTGCGATCAATGGGATTCGGAAGAGCTTCGAGAATGCTATGGCTGCGGAAGTACCTTCCCCAGTTTTCCTTTATCCACACGAAGGCCTCCTGCGGTGGACGCCCCTCCGCGTCCCATCTCTGGAATCTTCTTCGCAGGTCATCGGGCACAGCTGGCATGTCGGTATCTCCCCCAAGTAGATGGTCCACTTACTTTCGCATATGCGGTTTCCTGTTGAATAAAAGGTGCTCCTATGGGGCAGCGCGGAAGGGGAATCGGGAAAAGCGGCCTCTCGGATTTCCGTGCCATAACCCTGTCAAGAGTCGGCTTTCAGTACGGTTAGGAAGGGAAATACTGAGGCCCAACGGCGGGGGTCGCTGGTTGCATTGCCGGCCTGAAGAAGGGCCGGCTGATTGGGGGGACGTTGGTGGAAGATACCAATCGATACGACGCTGTCTTTGCCGAAGCTGTTTTTACGTTCATCGAGGTGTGCAGGCAGCGTGGCTATGCGCCAGAACTGATCCTCCGTGCTGACTTGGGCAGGGTTCCTGGCGCTTATACCGGGGAGGCAGGCTTGGGGTGGGCGTTCCGGCTACAGCAGACCGACGAGCTGCATGCCCTCGCTGAAGACGGGAAGTTGTACAGGGCGACCCGGACATGGAGATTGATGCGTCAGCCCTTGTGGTTGCAGAAGATGGCAGAAACTTCTTTCCTGGTCGCCACGGCCGAGGTCCATATCGAAGAGGCTCCTCAACTGCGCAGGGAGATCATGAACAGCCTCCTGCTGTGGTTGACAATGCGAGAGCAAAAGGACAGGACCGCCGCCGGCTCCTGACTCATGATCGGGCTGCTACCTCATATTCGGTGCGATTGAGTTAAAGACGACTACCCGTGCGCGCGAGATGTCAGCCCGCGTACTGTGCGGCACGTTGACGAAGGCACCAAGGCTAACCGTTCTGGCGGGTCAGAGCGCGTGTGAGCGATGAAACGCTCACGCTAAGCCGCTCGGCTGTTTCCTTTAACGTCTTTCCTTCGTGGCGCAGCTGCCGGGCCGTTTCCAGTTTCCCTGGCGTCATCGACCGCGGGCGGCCGCCGAGCCGGCCGCGGGCTTTGGCTGCGGCCAGTCCAGCCTTTGTTCTTTCCGACAGCCGTGATCGTTCGTATTCCGCGAGGGAAGCGAACATGTCAAAGATGAGCTTGCCGTGGGCACTAGTGGTATCCAGCCAAGGTTCAGCCAGGGAACGGAAGCCTATCCCCCGCTGACCCAGCACCGTGACGATGTCGGCAAGGTCTGAGGTACTACGGCCGAGCCTGGTCAGGTCTGCGACCAACAGCACGTTGCCCGGCTGCAGATAATCCAAGCAGTCTTTCCACCGTGCCCTCGCCTGGGTGGCACCGGACGCGTACTCCTGAAAGACGCGCACCGCTCCGGCCGCCACCAACGCGTCCACCTGCGAATCGAGCGACTGACCACGAGTGCTGACCCTCGCATAGCCAACTATGTTCCTGGACACGTCAAAAACCCTCCTCTTACCCTTTTGACCGGCTTTCTTTTCGGCAACCAGTTTTGACCAAGAGTAGAAGTACTTTTGCGATCTTTCACGAAGGCTTGCGGGTGGCAGGTCAGAAACGGTCGTTTGTGACCCGCTGGGTAGGAGCCCAGCACAGGCCATTGGCGGACCCGGTTTAGGACAAGGCGAAGATCGAGGGTTTCAGTGCACGCGTTACAGCCCGGTGGCTGCCGAGTTTGCTTGTCAGTGTGACCACCATAGGGGCAGTAACCAATTCGCTGTCCCCTTTATTGCGCTTGCCACACCACTGACGACCACCACTCCCCCAATGCCCGGCATAGCGTGGGCTGGTCCTGTTCAAGACTTGGGGTCAATTCTTGCTATCCACGGCTGGTGGCCGGGAGCCATGGGGAAAGCTCCCATTCGGCGTCCGGAGCGGGGGGACTCGGGGCGAATTTCCCTCGATTGTTTCCAATCGCCGGTAAACGTGCGCCTCGTCCCCGCTTCGAACGGAAAGCACCGCAGTGAAAGGCGTGACCGGAACTGGGTGCGACTTTCGTCCACGAACAGGATCTAGTTGAGCCAGTAGGCGTCATACTGAACGAAGTTATCCCGGGGTGCCACACTAGAAGGGCGCACCCAGACCCGAAGGGCAGGCCGGGCCATTGGGCGGGTTAGCCCTCCTCCCCCTGGCAGCCCGCCGAAACCCCCGGTCATCGACTAATCACCGAAGTGACACACTTGTGTTAATCGCTACCACGAGACTAGGGGCCGGTCAGTGGCCGCAAGCGGCATGGCTAGCGTGGTTCCAGGTTGGGGCCAGGCGGCGCAATCACTACTCCTTGTCGGCCCCACAGGGCTACGCAGTCTACATTTTGCTCAACAATTACTCATGCCATAAGTAATGCCATACGTGCTGTTGGACGTGCTAACGGATGCGTTACTAAGCGATAAACAAGATATCCAGCGGCTAGACGTATTTGCTGTTAGGCCCAATTGGCAACCGAGTGAGTCATGAGACGATCAATGGATCATCACACCGGATCCTTCATGGTGGCCCGAGCCATACCAAAGACGGGAAAATCTATAGCGGGCACAACGGGATACGCCATAAGAGGGCTTACGGGCAGGGCATCGGGAGGTCCAACTCGTGATGCCATTGATGTGACCATGGCCGGGAACACCTGGCGACACATAGGCCGACAAGCATAAAAGACAACGTGACCAACAACCTGCCACAACGTAAGTCGTCCTGCTCTAAGTTCTGTTATTCCGCTCATGCGTGTCACTGCCAGCATTGCCAGTAGAGAACTAATACCGTTGAGATCAGGACAACATGCAACCCACCAAGTAGGAGAATCGCTGGCCGATGGCACGATCACTGCAGACCCCCATAAACCCAAGATCTCAAGCGACGCGCGCCATTGATCGTGTTATCTCACTAGCGAACGGCAAAGGCGGAGTCGGTAAGACAACCACCGCAGCCAACGTTGGCGGATACGTGGCATTGGCGGGCTCTCGCGTGCTGCTGATCGACCTTGACCCGCAAGGCGATCTGGCCCGCGACCTTGGTTACGAGCGGCAGACAGGGAGGGAATTCTTCCAAGCCCTCATCGCAGGCACGACACCGATGATCCTGCGCAATGTACGCGAAAACCTTGACGTCATCCCTGGGGGCCAGGACCTCGAAGACATTCAGGGCCTCATGCTGTCCCGCTCCAGCCGCTCCGACGCAGGGGACTTCGGCGACATGCTTTACGCAGTCCTGGCGCCGCTGGCAGACGACTACGACTTGATTCTGATCGACACCCCTCCGGGGGAGCGGATCCTTGTAGAAGGCGCCTTCGCAATCTCCAGTGCCGTCGTCATTCCTACCCGCTCCGATGATGCGAGCATCGACGGTGTCGAACGCATCGCACGCCGATTCATGGCTGTACGTGATCGGAACCCCTCGCTGCAGTTGGCCGGCATAGTCCTGTTCGGCGTCGGACCGCGCTCCTTGCGCTTGGAACGAAGCGTCCGGGATACCTTGGAGGAGATGCTCGGCACCGTCGCCCCAGTCTTTGAAACCCGCATCAGGAACCTCGAGAGTGCAAGCGCCGACGCCCGCCGCAAGGGCCTGCTCTTCCACGAACTTGAAGGCGCCGTTACCGACGCTCAAAAGAACCGCCTGAAAGCGCTCCGGGCAGGGGAGAAGCCGGAGGACGGCTTCTTCTCGCGCAATGCCGGGGGACTAGCCGAGGAATACGAACAGCTGACAGGCGAGATCCTGGCCCGACTAAACGAAATCGAAAGCGAGAACCAAGCATGAGCGGCCGGCAAAGCCTTGCCGGGGCATTCGCACCTGTAGCGCCTGCCCGCGGTGCAGCACTGCAAGGGTTGCTGGCTCCAAAGCGGGGGAGGGGAGCCCCTGCATCGGCACCCAAACCCGAAGAGTCCATGGAAGCACCGGCCCGAGAACTTATTCAAGTGCCGCTAGCAGTAGCACCCGAGCCGGCTGCTGATACGCGCGTATCCCACGAAGAGCCTTTGGCGGATAACCAGCCCGTTCAGCAGGAACCCCTCAATGAGGCACCCCTTGAGGTTGCAGGGGAACAGGAAGAGTCCAAAACATCCGTCAACACCCCCAAGGGCACTCAACAGCTGCCTGATGCCAAAAAGGTGGCTAACGCACCTACAGTCTCCAAACTGGTTTCCGGAGCGCTCCGCAACGTCGGCGTCTACCTGCCTCCGGCGCTCCTGGCTCAGGTCAAGGATGCCGTCTACCAGGAGCGGACCACCTACGCCGACTTATTGATCGATGCCTTCGAAACGGTCGAGGACAAGCAGATCGCCAAGGAGTTTGCCACCGAGACCAAACTAACCAAGTCCGGTATGCCCCGCCGCGCCCCACGGAAACGAGGGGAGGCTGGCATTCAGATCCAGCTCCGTCTCGACGGGCTGCAGGTGGCGTGGCTGGATGAAAAGGTCGCCGAATTCGACGCACCGTCACGCAGTGCCCTGGTCTCGGCCGTGTTCAAGCTTTATATCCAGTCGATACAAACGTCACACGAGTAACCTTGAATCGCCCAGCGCCGTGCGGCCTGGATTCCCATAGCCCTTATGGTTTGACCTATGGCAAGGCTTATGGCACGAAAGCGGGGGTGCAAGGTTCTGCTAGGAGTTGAGCGGCCCACCTCCACAACAATCCCCGTCGATGTGTACAGGCCAGGGGAGTACTCACAATTGCTAGGACTCGCGCTGACCCTTTATCCGGTTTTACTGAAAGCCATGTCAGACAGTGACCATTCATCGGGTGGCCCCTCGAACATCTCCCACGGATAGTCGTCGTCGGGGGAGAGCAGCTCTGCGACGGTATGAACATTCTTCGCAAGCCATTCCCGCCAGACGATCCGATCGCTTCGATAGCGCATTATCTGCGCAGCGACAGCTTCCAGAACCCCGAATTGCTCCGCGAGCTGCCTCAATGACGTAGCGGCAACGGTGGACCAGGCGCGGCTGGCGCCGCGGGCAATGAGGTTCCAGGCAGCCAGGACTTCCAAGGCTTCGTTCACGGCGGACCGAGAGAGCCTGGTGACGCGTACGATTTCTGACGTCGGCATCGCGGGGGAGTGCTCCAGGGCCTCGTAGACGAACGCGGCTGGCAGCCCAAGCTCACGAAAGACCGGGCGAAGGGCGTGAATCTTCCCCTTCTGCCAGCTGGAATCCTCGGCCGCTGTCTTCAGCTCTTCCGGAATCGTCAACATGTAGAGGTCTCCCTTGGTTCCCCGACCTTCCTCCACTAGGGTGACCAAGGGATCCTTCTCCGCCCGCAATTCGCGGAGATGCATCGCCACTGTGGTGTGGTCCAGGCCGGTAGCCACAGCAATGGAACGAACACCAAACTCCACGAACCTAGACGCCGTCATATGCGCAGCCTCCCCCAGGGACCTCAGCACTATCCTCCTCGCCATACCTGTCCTGGATTCCTGGTAGTTCACCTCCCTGATCCGCAGGGCGTTACGCCACGTCCGAATAAACCGATGCTCTGCATCGGGATTTGAAACTAAGGGAGAGCCCTTTATCCCTGCCGCCTGTGTACTTGGCTGGCTAGTGGGGGATCTACGGACATTGTCATTTGTTTCGCCTTTGGCCTCGTTTTTGGTTTTGCTGAGGTAGCTGACGGCGCTCATCCAGTCACGACGTAGGGACGGCAGCCGGTGGCGTGCCGCATATCGGGCGTAGAAGGAGGCCAGACCGGGCCAGGTCCCCTGAAGCATCCGGCGTTCAACATCGACGAGTTCGAGGCCGGCGGCTGCTGCGGCCACGATGACAGCCTGGCGTGCGTCGGAGTCGGTGGCGTACCGGCTGGTGTCATACAGGCCGGTCTGTGCGAGGACCAGCATGGCCCGGGACATGCGGCCGGCGGGCTGGTCGAAGACTGGTGCGTTCGAGATGGCAGGGGTGAAGATTTCTTGCTGCCGGAGCGCCCTGACGGCCTTGATCTCTGCGGTCAGATCCTCGGTCATGGCGGTCCAGACGGAGGCGCTGTTGGGTCGGCGGGCGACGTCGTAGGCCATGGAAAGGCTCATCGCCAGCTCCTGGTGGCCGCCTCGCTTGTGCGGTGAGCCCGGGGTGCGCATGCAGCCGTGGAGCAGGTTCTGGTGCGGGGTCTTGTCCAGGGTCCGGTACCGGGTGCCCAGCGCCTCGACAAGATCACGCGCTTCGGAGAAAGTGACCCGCTGTGCCAGCGGGACGTAGACGTGGCGGCCGCCATTGGGGGAGTAGTCCTCGATCCAGCGGGCCCCGACCGAGTGCAGCCATGTCTGAACGGCGCGGACGTCGGCCTGGACCCCTTCTACTCCCGCTATTGAGGAGTCAAAGTCGAGAAATATCGCGGCACAAGTACCGTCTTTCCCGAAGATTCGTACGGCCGCCGGCAGCGAAGGGAGTGCTTCGCATAGGTTCCGTTCGTGCTTTTGCGGGTAGGTCCTGCCCCCATCACGCGACAACCGTACGCGCGGCTGGCCTGCCAGAAGTGGCGAAAGCGCTGCCCACACGAAAGCTGGGTCATCTCGCTGCTCTGACACGCCAGTATCCGGGCATGCTGGCAGCACGGAGACGTGCTGATGTACGATGTCAGTAATCCTTTCGGGGATTGAGGTACGAAAAAGGGCCGATCCTGCCAGATCGGTTTCATAGCAACACAAAGGATGGCCTTCACAGGCTCTCCACGACTTACAATCTGATCCGCCGGCAAGCAATCCAGAGGGTAAGTCTCAAGCTTCGAAGGCCCGCCTAATGCGGGCCTTCTTTTGTTATGAGGCCATACGGATGGGCAGCTCCTGCTGGTAGTCATCATGATCGAGGGCGGCCAGATCTTCCTTCAGCTGTGGCTCGACAACAGACAGAAGGTACTCCGTGACGGTCAGGCCCTTATGAGCTGCCACTTTGGCGATACCGTCAGCGGTGGGTTCGGGTGAGCGAAAACCAATGAACTTACGCAGGCCTTTGCTGGGGCGCCCGCCGCCTCGATTAACTGCTACTGCCGTCATTTGCTGTGTCCTTTGATTTTGTAGCCGTTTGAACGGCTACAGCTTCATCGTTGTCTTGCCTGCCACCAGGACACCTCATCCCTGTGACTGCTCCGAAACTATCACCGGCCAACTAAACCCTTAGGGATTTGTTTTCAGAAAACGGGACCGTGTCGCCATTGTGACGTGTTGCTCTGGCATTTCTTAGGGCGGGGACCATCGGCGTCGCTTAGAAACCCTTGGCCACAGCGGCAGCCGCGGCGAGCCACGCGCGCTGGGTGACCGGTTGGAGGGCGTCGTAGCGGATGGGGCCGTTAACCAGCGCGGGGTCGTAGGGGATGCGGACCACGGCCCGTACGTGCGGGGCGAAGCCCTCGGCAATCCTCTGAGCTTCGTCCTTGGCGCGCTTGAGCGCGTCACCGCTCATACTTCGTTTGGCATCGGTGGACTCGGAGACGATGACGACGGCGTTCCGGGCCAGTTCGGCGTCGTGGCCACCACGGGATTGGAGGGTTTGAAGGGTCAGACGGGCAGCTTCGGCTCGGTCTTCGATCGCTGTTACGGGAACGACGAGCTGGTTCGTGTGGTGGATCATGCGGCGCCAGTTGGCGGCGCGGGCGGTGTTTCCGGAGTCCATGACGATGAGCCGGTAATAGCGAGTGAGTACCTGGTGGGCGATGTCGACTTCTTCGGCGGTTACTTCGTGGTCGCCTTCGTCGTTTTCGTCTGAGCGCAGGACGTCGAACTTGTCTGCAGTCTGGTGGTGGACGAACCGGGCGATCTCGGCTGCTTGGGCGCTAGGGGAGAGCAGCGCCTTTGATGAGTCGATGAGATCCAGGACGCTGTTGTTGTGGCCGCCCTGTTCAGTGCGCCAGCCCAGCGTGCCTTGTGATTCGTTGTTGTCCCAGGCGATGGTCGCTGCGCCGCTGTAGCGGGCCAGGATCGCGCTGAGCATGACGACGGTGGGTGTCTTGTTCGCTCCGCCCTTGCGGTTGGCGACGGCAACGGTGCGGGGGCCGGGCCAGTGCTGGCTTACTGTGCGGATGTCTTCGCGTTCGGCCAGTTCTTCTGGGGAGGGGGCCATGCGGAAGCCGAGGCGGCTGAGAGCGCCACGCCACCCGCGCGTGGCCGGCTGGAGGACGGGCGCGCTGACGAGGAATGAGGTGTCTTTGAGGCTGCGCGGGGGGGCAGGCTCCTCGGCGAGTGGCGTGGAGGCCGCTGTCGGCTCCTGGACGGGTGCGGCCGTGACTGCTGCACCGAAGATCACCGGCGGAGCGTCGGCTGGTTGTGAGGGCGTTTCCACGAGTGAGGGGGCGGCGGGGGCCGGAGCGGGCACGGTCGCGGCCTTTGCCGGCTCAGGTGAGGGGGCGGCCTTGACGGGCAGACGGTCCTGCTCCCGCTTCGGGGTGGGCTTGATCGGAGTTGCTTCGCTGACGACGCCGTCGGGGGAGACGATGATGAGGCCTTGCCCGTCGGAGTCGGTGGTGCTGACGCGGACGGGTCGGCCGAGCTGGGCAGCGGTTTCGGTGATGAGGCGGAGCGCATCGTTGAGGACGGCGGCTTCGTTGGCGGCTTCGATCGCGTGGGAGGTTCCGTTGATGGTGACTTCGCCGGTTCCGTTGGTGCGTAGGACGGCGTTGATCTTGGGGAAGTCGAGCGCTTGGGTTTCCATCATCTGTCCTTACTTTGTGCCGCTGGGGGGTGTGAAGCGGTTGACCTGCCAGGGTTTGTCGGCTGCGCTGCGGAGCAGCTGTACGTTGTAGTCGCCGGCATCGGTGGGAAAGACGACCTGGCAGCCGAAACCGTTGTTCTCATCGATCCTGAGCTGGCCCGTTCCGGTGATCCTGGTGACCGGGATGTTGGCCGGGTCAACGTATTGGTAGTCGGCGGTTGCTTGGGCGGTCAGGAGCTGGCCGATTTCCTGGATCCATTGCTTGTCGGTGACGGTGGGGCGGGCGTAGAGCGTCATGGCCTTGGTCGCGGTTTCCAGCGCGGTTGTTTTGCTTGCCTCGTCCCAGGTGATGCCGAGGGTGGCCGGTGCTGTGGCGCCGGGTGCCTGGGGTTTGCCGCCTGCGCTGAGGGTGGCCGGCGCGGTGGTGGACGTGCTGGGCGCCGGTTCCGTCGGCGTGGTAGCGGCTGTCGGCGCGCATGCCGTACACAGGAGCAGTGCCGTGAGTGCTGTCAGGGTGCGTTTCATGGTTCCTCCGGTGAGTCGCTGCCGGGCAGGTAGAGAAACGCGCTGGGAGTGCCGTTCTCTACGGTTCGGGTGTAGTAGGTGTGATCGTTCGGGGCAGGGTTGCCGTTGTAGCCCTCTTCCAGGAAGCTGCCGTCACCGTTGACGGCTTTGACGATGGCGACGTGTCCGTAGGTACCGTCGGCGCCTCCGGTGCCGGGGGAGTACCAGACGACCGCGCCGACGCGCGGCGCTTTGCCGGTGGGCCAGCCTTTGGCGTCCCAACCGTCCTTCCAGGCCCGGTACTCCTGAGAGTGTCGGCAGGGGCAATCTGGATGATCGAGTCCTATTGGTTCAGTGGTTGTAGGCGATGACTGAGCCCTGAACGGCCCTACCTTACGGACATGCCGTCGTTCTGTTGTGGCAGCGACCGTCGTTCATGATTTGGCGAGGTGGCGGTAGATGGTGGGCCGGGTAACGCCAAATTCCTTGGCAATGTGCTCGACCGTGTGGGCACGTCTGCCGTCTGGGCCTTTTTCTTCATACATTTCCTGGGCCAGCCGTACTTGGCGGGGGCCGAGTTTGGGTTTCTGGCCGCCGGTGCGCCCCCTCGCCCTGGCCGCGGCCAGACCGTCACGGGTACGTTCGGACATCAGCGCGTGTTCGAACTCGGCGATCGAGCCAAGGATTTGGAAGAACATCCGCCCCATCGGTGTGGATGTGTCGATGCTCTGGTCCAGGACCACCAGATCAACCCCGCGCTCCTGGAGTGTCTTGGAGACCTCGATGAGGTTTTCCAACGACCGGCCGAGTCGGTCAAGTTTGGTCACGACGAGTTGGTCCCCAGCGCGGTTGGCCGAGAGCAGGGCCTTGTCCAGTTCTGGCCGGCGGGCTAGCTTTCCCGAGGCCACATCAACGAATACCTGGTCACAGCCGGCCGCGGTCAGGGCATCGTGCTGGGCTTCGGGGTGCTGATCACGGGTAGAGACCCGTCCGTATCCAACGCGCATCCCCATAACGTATCACCAACCCTGCACGGCATTACACAGACGCGTACGCGGAAAGCATTACAAAATCGACCCCTGAAGTGCGCGATCCGCTGAACAGGTCGAGAGATGTCTCGCGAACGATCGTATTTGAGATGCCAAGGAGACGACCGCAATCAACTGCTGGCCGGGCGCATCCCTCCGTACATCGGTGTTGGGGACCGGTGCGCGGCAGACTCTTGTGAGCAGCCAAGGGCTGTATTGTGCGGATGAACGCGTACACATGTGCGCAAGTGGCTTAGTATTGCGTTTCAAGGGGCGGAAGCGCAAAGTGTCGCGCAAGGGCTGAACGTGGAGGGAGAACCGCTGGTGCGGGTAATTGATCTGAGAAACGATGTCGGCTCCCAGCACCTGGCCAAGAGGCGCCTGGCCCGCTTTGTTGCCTCCCGCCAGGAGGGCACCCGCGTGTTCTACCGGATCGAGGATGATCACGCCCGCCACCTCGTGACCGCAGCGGTTCTTCAGGCGGAACGTCGCCTGGCGGCCACGCCGCTCCACCACCACTCCGGAAGCAGGACAACACCCTGAGCAACCCGCACGAGCACCCGCACCCACATCCGCACGGCCACGACCAGGACCAGCCGGTGCGCGAGGACCCCCGCGCCGGCGGCCCCCACGACCACCACGGCCACCACCCCACCGAGGATGCCCACGCGCACCCTCACGAGGGGCATGACCACGCGGACGGCGACCACGGCCACGCGCATCCCCGCGAGGGGCACGACCACGGCCATGCTCACCCGACCGGTATCAAGGGATTCCTCCACGGACTCTTCGTCCCGCACAGCCATGACGCCTCGGATTCAATCGACGACGCGTTGGAGGCAAGCGCGGAAGGCATCCGGGCCCTGAAATCAGTCTCTTCATTCTGCTCGGCACAACGATTCTGCAACTGGTGGTTGTTCTCATCAGCGGATCTGTCGCGTTGCTCGCCGACACCGTCCACAATTTCTCCGACGCCCTGACGGCGGTTCCGCTGTGGATCGCGTTCATCCTCGGCCGGCGGGCCGCGAACCGCCGCCATACCTACGGCTACGGCAAGGCCGAAGACCTGGCCGGGCTCTTTATTGTCGCCGTCGTGGCCTTGTCGGCGGTTGTTGCCGCCTGGCAATCGATCGACCGGCTCTTCAACCCGCAGCCGTTGCATAACCTGGGGTGGGTCCTGGCCGCGGGCGTCGTCGGATTCATCGGCAACGAGGCCGTGGCGATCCACCGCATCCGGGTCGGCCAGAAGATCGGCTCCGCCGCGCTCGTCGCCGACGGGGTGCATGCGCGCACCGACGGGTTCACCTCCCTCGCCGTTGTGGTCGGCGCCGGCGGCGTCATGCTGGGATTCCCGCTGGCCGACCCGATCGTCGGACTGCTGATCTCCATCGCGATCATTTTCCTGCTCTGGGGCACGGTCCGCAGCATCGGTCGGCGGCTGATGGACGGGATCGAACCCGAGCTGCTGGACCGCGCCCAGGCCGCCCTGGAAAAAACACCGGGCGTGCTCTCCGTCCCGAAGCTGCAGCTTCGGTGGGTCGGGCACCGCCTTCAGGGTGCGGCGACCATCATGGTGGCCAGCACCTCGCTGGCGGAGGCGGAAAAGGTCACTGCACAGGCCGAAGCCAGCCTGACCGGCGCGTTACCAAACATTGATGACATGCCCATCCGCACCGTGAGCGGCACCCCGGGCACGACAGGTGCGCTGCCCCACACGCCGGCGCCGCACGCACATCCCGGTCAGAACGGCGACGGGTGGGAACGCCGGATCTGAAACGGGGAACGTCGCCACGGCGAAAGTCGGCTATGGTTAGTGCATAGACGCGCACCTATGCACTTAAGGGAGTTGGCTTGATGTTAGCGGTTCTGCGGAATATGATATGCCGCCGGCGTTCACAACCTAACTTGGACACCGTGCTTTCGGAGGCGCTTGACGAAAAGGGTGCCTGCGTCCAGCGGCTGACAGTGGGGCTTCACTGCTGTGGCGCATGAAGGTCAGCGGTGTCCACCCGAACGCATGGAACCCGAGCCGAAAGGGGTGCGCAGAACCATGAAACTCGCCATCGCATACTCGTTCCGGCTCCGGTACCAGGTCAATATCCACGAAGCCATCGTTCCCGCCGAGCGGTTTCTGGACGTCCCTCTGGACATTGAGGCGGTCCGCCGTGTGGTGGAGGACGACGACGCCCTTCTGGCTGAGCTCTTCCGGGACTTCCTGTATGAATACCGGCTGATGACGAAGGATGCGGGCTACTGGTCCAAAGAGCTGGAGCGAAACGACGAGATGATCAGGCTGGTGGAAGTGGTCTGAGAATAAGCCACATCTGCCTTGCCACCATTTAGCCGGGGCTCGTCTGCATGACACGGCAGAGATGAGAAAGGGACAGACCCTAAATGACCATGGTGGACAACGCTGTCTATGTTGATGGCCGGCGGACCGACAACCCGTTGAACTTGGATGAAACGTATGAGGTGATGCGGGCCCGCGGCGGGATGGCGTGGATCGGGCTGTACCGCCCGGACCGGGAGGAGATCCGGTCGGTGGCGGATGCGTTCAGCCTGCATGAGCTCGCCGTTGAGAATGCCCTCACCGGTCACCAGCGCTCCAAACTCGAGCGTTCCGGGGACACGCTGTTCACGGTGCTGCGCCCGGCCCGATATCTGGACGATGTGAAGAAGGTCGAGTTCGGTGAAATGCACGTCTTTGTGGGTCCGGACCACGTGGTGACGGTCGGACATGCGCACCCCCCGAACCTGGCGAAGGTCCGCCAGCAGCTTGAGGCCGCCCCGGAGCTGCTGGCCCGGGGCCCGCAGTCCGTGCTGTACGCGCTCATGGATGAAGTCGCGAACCAGTACGAGGCCGTCGCCGGTGATCTGGAGACCGAAATCGACGAGATTGAGGACGATCTTTTCCGCGCCGGCCCGGACATGGCACGGCGCATCTACAAGCTCTCCAGGGAAGTCATCGAGTTCCAGGGGGCAACGCACACGCTCAAGGCCATGCTGGAGGCCCTGAAACGCGACGCGGAGAAATCTCATCTGGACCTGGAGCTGCAGCACAGACTGCGGGACGTCCAGGACCATGTCATCTGGGTCGTGGAACGGGTGGACACATTCCGTGTCCTGCTCCGGAGCGCGTTGACGGTCAATGCAACCTTCATGGCCCAGCAGCGGAACAAAGACGTCAAGAAGATTTTCTCCTGGGCGGCCATCCTGTTCGCCTCCGCGCTCGTAGGAACTTTGTACGGAATGAACTCTGCCTTCATGCGCGGGCTGGCCTGGACGCTGGGCTACCCGATCGCGATCGGCCTCATGCTCGCCATGGGCGTCGTCCTCTACCTGTCGTTCAGACACCGCAAATGGCTCTGAACGACAGGCAGCAACGCAGAGAATTCAGCCCTTGGGAATCGGCCGGCGGCCGAAGCGATCCCTGCCAAAGCTCCCAGGCCTTTCGACAGCCGTCGACGACTACGGTCTGTCCGGTATAGTCTGTCGGTTCCTACGACGAACATCTCCGCATCGTGGAGAGTCGTCGTGACGGCCAGAGAAGCATCCAGTGCCGCTGTCAGTTGTGCTCTGTCTGTGAGAGTTCTCCGGCTTGTTTCAGGAACTGCCGGTGTCGGCTTGAGTGCCGGAAGGACCAGCTTCCCGGAACGACGCGCACCTCATTGAGTCGGACATGAAAGTGGTCGGCCCGTTTGGCCGCCCACTCCAGGGCGGCATTTCCCGCAGGCGAGCTATCAACACCGATCACGACTAGCTCTTCGCCATTCAGGTGACTTCCCACGACTTGTCACCGGTGAGGGTCCACTATCTCCCGCCCACCCATCGCGGACGAGAGCCCCGAAAGTCTTGTTAGAACTATCACAGTGACGGTGTATCCGGCGTTTTTATATAGGGCTGCCGGGCCGGCCCGTCCGTCAGGCAGTAACGGTGAACGCTTCCACGATGCCTTGGGTGATCCTGCCGGAGCTGAGCCGGTATTCGGCCCGGACCTCGACCTCAACCTCTGCCGGGGAGATAGCGCCGAAATCACCGGCAGCGCTGCGTTCCCGTGCATATGCCACTGCGTGGTCTTTGCTACTGAATTCCGGGGACGGGGCATATAGGCCCACGTTGAGGATATAAAACACCCGCTGCACCACGGCGTCGGCCAGTTCGTGTGAGGGATCATGGGCTTGGTCCAACATCTGGTCTGCCGTCACGCTTGTTCCTCGATTCATCTGAATCCCCACTTTACCGCCCCGCCGTCCGGCCTCCCGCACGTTTTGACATCTGACAGGGTTCGGAAGGAGCCGGGCAACAGCACTCGTTGAGACCTATTTTCGTGGCTGGTTTCACCAGCACGCACCGGTTGGTGTCTTTGCCGCTCCTGCTCTGCCGGGCTCGGGTCCCGGCGCTCACGGATCGGAATTAGTGCGGACCGGCCCGGAGACGAGAGTGTATGTGTACGCCGCCGAGGGAGCGTGTGCGGGGAAAGACCGGTTCCAGCACCGAAGATGTCCGTCGGAGCTGCGGAGGGCTCCTGCCCCCGGGCGGTCGAGGAGCGGCGGCCGTTAGGCTGGAAGCCGTAGTTTTTTCAGCCGCGGGGTGGTTACCGCAGACGGATGGCGGGTGCCAGAGAATGGTTTTTACGGGTGATAAATGGATAGGCGTCCTTCTCCAGGTCGTGATTACCATCGGCCTTGGAGCCGGAACCTGGGCGGTTGCCCGGTCCGTGATTTCCCGCATCGTGGGACGGGTCAGTAACGGCTACGCCATGCTGAAGAAGCCTCATTTCCGGTGGGCGCAGCCCGTGCTGCGGACCCTGGATCACGAACGCCGGGTCCAGCGGGCGGAAACCATCGGATCCCTGCTGACGAGTATCGTCGCCGCACTGATCGTAGTGACCGTCATCATTTACACTCTTGGCGCCCTTGAGGTCAATGTCGCGCCGCTGCTCACCAGCGTAGGGATCCTGGGCATCGCTATCGGTTTTGGCGCCCAGCAGCTGATCCGGGACTTCCTGGCCGGGATCTTCATCACCTTGGAGGACCAGTACGGCATCGGCGACGTGATCGAGACCAGCGAAGTCGTCGGAACCGTTGAGTCCGTGGGCCTGCGCATCACCAGGGTCGGTGCAGAGGACGGCACCGTCTGGTACCTGCGTAACGGAGAAATCCTGCGTGTCGGAAACCGCTCACAGGGAAGCTGCACGCCCACCACCGACGGAGCCTCACCGGAGGAGTCGCTGACACGCGCAGGAGAGTAGGACCGATCGTGCAGCAGGGAAGGGTCAGGTCCTGCGCCTAAGATGCGCCGGTGCCTGTCCGGCCAGGGCAGAAGGGCTTCCTCACCGGCACGGGAAAGAAATCCCCCGGTTCCGTCCCGGGCACGGCCTGACGGGGGAACAGTCCGTGCTGTTCGGCCGCCAGTGTGCGGTGTTTGCGGGTGCGCGTTTCGTGGATATGCGGGGTCTGACGTTGGTATATATTAGTGGTTGCAAGGTGCCGTTCGTTAGCTGAGGCTCCTTCGCGGATACATGCCAGCGACCCCCAACGTCGAGAGACGCCCCGGGTCAGGACAGGTTCCCCCGGTCTAAGGGGTTGCCCCGATTGGCTCCCGGAACGCCGGGTTCACGCCGTGAAGTGCCAAAGGTCTTACGAGGAGGGGCACTGCCGGGTCCCAGCTCCGGCCTCCTCCGCGGCGCCGCCGGATCCGGAATGGAGGTGGTCACCCGTGAACGATGGTCATAGTCCGTCTACCGGTACCGCCTTCGCGCGGTCCTGAACACAAATTCTTCCCCGCCGGCCGCGGCTCTGCTCGGGCCGGCATCCTGACCGCTTAGCCAATTTCCGGGACCTCTTCCTGCTGCGCCGATTTCTGTGATGTCCGCGTTCTGCATCCAAAAGGTCTCATGTTCCGGGAGGACATGCCCATGCCCGCCAACACCCATACCGGCCCCGAACCGACCACCAATTCCGGGCCCGCACCCCACGCTGCTCCGTCACCGTCACCATCACCAGCAACGGCTTCCGGGTCCGGGCCGGAAGCGTCCTCCGGGCCTGCCCCGGCGGCGGTCCTGGACAGCGCACACATCGGCGACATTAAGGGTGCTTTCGGCACGATCCGGCTCGGTGAGGAGTCGCCGGGAAGCGGCTGGAAGACCAGGTTCAAGACCCTGCTGGCCATCATCGGGCCGGGTCTGATCGTGATGGTCGGGGATAACGATGCCGGCGCGTTCGGGACATATACCGAGGCCGGGCAGAACTACGGCACGTCGCTGCTGTGGACGCTGCTGCTGCTGGTTCCGGTGCTGTATGTGAACCAGGAGATGGTCCTGCGCCTCGGGGTGGTTTCCGGTGTCGGGCATGCCCGGCTAATTCTGGAACGGTTCGGAAAGTTCTGGGGCGCGTTCAGCGTGATCGATCTGTTCATCCTCAACGCCCTGACCATCGTTACAGAGTTTATTGGAATCAGCCTGGGCCTGGATTATCTGGGCATCCCCAAGGTCGCGGGCGTGCTCGTGGCCGCAGTGGTGATCATCGGCGCAGCCTCAACCGGGTCGTTCAAACGGTTCGAACGGGTCTGCATGACCCTGGTCGCGGGGTCGCTGCTGCTGGTGCCCATCATCGTCATGGTGCATCCGGACCTGGGGCAGGTGACCCATGATTTCTTCATCCCCGGGCTCCCAGCGGGTTCGGACCTGTCCACGGTCACGCTGCTGATCATCGGCATCGTCGGTACGACCATTGCCCCGTGGCAGTTGTTCTTCCAGCAGTCCTACCTCATCGATAAGCGCATCACTCCCCGGTATATGAAGTACGAGAAGGTCGACCTGTGGCTCGGGATCGTGATCGTGATCATCGGCGCGGGTGCCATCATGGGGTTCACCGCGGCCACGTTCGCCGGGCACCCTGAATTCGGGAACTTCACGGACGCCGGAGGTGTCGCCGTCGGGCTGGAAAAGTACGTCGGGAAGGCCGCCGGGGTGCTGTTCGCGGTGGCCCTGATTGACGCCTCAATCATCGGCGCGGCGGCCGTCGGGCTGTCCACCTCCTACGCACTGGGGGACGTGCTGGGCCTGAAGCATTCCCTGCACCGGAAATTCTCCGACGCGAAGGGCTTCTATGCCGTGTTCGCCGGAGTTCTGATCATCTCAGCGGTCATTGTCCTGATCCCGGGGGCCCCGCTGGGGCTGCTGACCGTCGGTGTCCAGGTCCTCGCCGGTGTCCTGCTGCCCTCGGCCACCGTGTTCCTACTGTTGCTGTGCAACGACAAACAGGTCCTGGGCCCCTGGGTGAACGGCAGGGCCACGAACGTCTTCACCGCGCTCATCATCGCCGTCCTGGTAATTCTCTCCATCGTCCTGACCGCAGGGGTGCTCTTCCCCGACATGAGCAGCGCGGTGATTATCGGCATCCTCGCCGGCGGGGCAGCCCTGAGCATTCTGGGCGGTGCCGGATACCTCCTCTATGCCAGATTCCGACCCGGCCCGGGTGCCGCGCCGATCGACCGGACCGGGAAGCAGGACTGGCGCATGCCGCCCCTGGCGCTGTTGACGGCCCCGAAACTCTCCACCGCCGGCCGTACCGGGCTGACCGTGCTGCGGACCTACCTGTTGATCGCCATGATCCTGGTGATCGTCCGGGTAGTCCAGCTTGCCATGGGCGGCTGAACCCCCTTGGCGGCTGAACCGGGCACAGCGTAGATTCCACGTAGGACAGCTATCCCCTCCCGTATCCTCGAAAGGCACTCACAAAGATGAGCACCACCGGCACCACCGGCACCACCGCAACACCGGCCATCCGGCTTTCGACCCTGCTGCACCGCCCCGTACTGGACACCAAAGGCCACCAGGTCGGGACCCTCGCCGACGCCATCGTCCGCCTCGACGAAGGAAACTACCCGCGTCTGACCGGCCTGGTCGTCGCAGTCGGGTCCAACCGCGTCTTTGCGCCGCTGGAGAAAATCTCCGACATGGACGCAGATAGCGTCCGGCTGCGCACAGCCACACTGGACCTGCGCCCTTTCACCCGCCGCGAGGGCGAGGTACTGCTCAAAGAAGACGTTCTGGGCCACCGGCTGATCGACACCGACCACACCGTCATGGTCAAGGCGTTCGACATCGAACTGAACGGCACGGCAACGGGATGGACCGCGACGGGCCTGGACGTACACAAACCCCGCTGGTTCACCATCAGCCGGCGGCACGACACCCACCCCTTCCGGGACTGGAACCGGTTCCTGCCCCTGATCGGCCACGAGGCATCCAGCAAGACCCGCTCCCTCTCGGCCCGGTTCGCCCAGCTGAAACCGGCCCAGATCGCGGACCTGATCGAAGACTCCTCAGACAAAGAACAAGACGAACTCCTGGCCCGGGTCCACTCCGACCCCGAACTGGAGGCAGACGTCTTCGAAGAACTCGATGAGGACCGCCAGTCCAGGATCCTCAGAGACCGCACCGACGCCGAAGTCGCGGACGTGCTCTCGCACATGCGCGCCGACGATGCCGCCGACGCCGTCATGGATCTCCCGCAGGAGCGCCGTACCGGGATCCTCACTCTCCTCCCCGCCGCCCAGCACACCAAGGTCATGGCCCTCCTTGGCTACCATGACGCCACCGCCGGGGGCCTCATGGGCACCGACTACACGGCGTTGCCGGCTACCTCTACGATCGCGGATGCTCTCGAGAGCATCCGCACCGCCACCACGGAGCAACCCGAAGCACTCACCACCATCTACAGCCTGCACCCGGACGGAACCCTCGCCGGTGTGATCGGTCTGGTCCAGGCACTGCAATCCGACCCGGCGGCCCTGCTCGGGGACACCGCCGATCCCGAACCGGTCAGTGCGACCGCGGGCGATGACATCATCGACGTCACCACCACCATGGCCGACTACAACCTGCTGACCCTTCCCGTCCTGGATGAAGACGGCCGCATCCTGGGTGTCATTACCGTCGATGACGCCCTTGAAGCGGCCATCCCGCCGGATTGGGCCCATCGGGAACCCAACCGAAACACGACCAGGAACAGCCGCCCCGGAAGCGACGACTGACCGGACCATCAGGCGAAGCGCCACGAATGACATCCCCGTGGCACCGACGGACCCTGCCCCGGGCCAGGCTGCCCAGCCGGACCCTGACCAGCGCCCCGGTCTGCGCACCTTCAGGTTCCCCGGCGGCGGCAACCGTCATGGTTGTCAGCACCTCGCTGGCCGAGGCGGAACAGGTCGTTGCCCAGGCCAAAGCCAGGTTGGCCGGCGCGCTGCCGAACATTGACGATATGCCTATCCGCGCCGTCAGCAGCACCTCGGCCCCGTCGGATGCGACGCCCCGAACACCGGCGCGCCGCATCCACATCCCGGCCGCGAGGATGACGGGTGGGAACTCCGGCTCTGAATGCGGATAATCGCGAGCGGCGAAAATCCGCTATGGTTAGTGCATAGACGCGCACGTATGCACTTAAGGGGTTCGGCCTGATGTTAGCGGTTCTGCGGAATATGACCTACCGGCGGCTGTTTGCTGCCCAGATCGTGGCCCTGATCGGCACCGGACTGCTCACGGTGGCCCTCGGGCTGCTGGCATACGACCTGGCCGGCCGGAACGCCGGCGCGGTGCTGGGCACGGCCCTGACGATCAAGATGCTCGCCTACGTGGGTCTAGCCCCGGTGATCAACGCCCTCGGGGCGCGGCTGCCGAAAAAGCCGGTGCTGATCGGGGCGGACCTGATCCGGGCGGCGATGGCACTGTCTCTGCCGTTCATTACAGAGACCTGGCAGATCTACGTGGTGATCTTCCTGCTGCAGTCCGCCTCTGCGACCTTCACCCCGGCCTTCCAGTCCCTGATCCCCACCATTTTGAAGGACGAGCGGGACTATACGCGCGCGTTGTCCCTCTCCAGGCTGGCCTATGATATGGAGGCCCTGGTCAGCCCGGCCCTTGCGGCCTTGCTGCTGACGCTAATCAGCTACAATAACCTGTTCATCGGCACAGTTGCCGGTTTCCTGTTCTCGGCCTTCATGGTTACGCTCACGGTCCTGCCGCGGCTTTCCGTCCCGGCCGGGCCGCAGGCGTCCCTGTGGCACCGGACCACTCTGGGAGCACGGATTTTCTGGCGCAACCGGCGCCTGCGTTCCCTACTGGCACTGAACCTCGTGGTCGCAGCCCCGACGGCGCTGGTGCTCGTTAACACCGTGGTCTACGTCCGCGACGTTCTGCGGCGTCCCGACACGGACCTGGCCCTGGCTCTGGCCTGCTTCGGCGTCGGGTCTATGATCGTCGCCTTGTCAGCGCCCCGGGTCCTGGACCGGTTCGGGGACCGTGCCGTGATGCTCACCGGCGCCGCCTTGATCCCTGCCGTGCTGGCCGGCGCCGCACTCCTGACCTTCCTGGGGTCCGGTGGTCCGGGGTGGTGGCTGCTGTTGGGGCTGTGGTTCCTGCTCGGTGCGGCGAACTCCACGATCCTCACCCCCTCCTCCCGGCTGCTGCGCGATGCCTCCACCGAGGAAAACCGGCCCTACGTCTTCACCGCGCAGTTCTCCCTTTCCCACGCCTGCTACATCCTGACCTACCCGCTGGCCGGCTGGATCGGAGCCGTGGCCGGGTTGGGCTGGGCTGCTCTTGCCCTGATGATTATTGCGATGGTAGGCAGTGCAGGTGCCTTCCTGTCCTGGCCACGGCACACCGCCGCGGAACCGGCTAATGAGGAGCAAACCGTTGAGCAGCCGGCCTAGCAGCGCGTTGAGCCCTAGCGGTGCCCTGAGCACCATCCCTGGAGAGCCGTCCCTGGCCCACCCGGTCACCCCGGGCCCGGAGCTGCTCGAAACAGCTGCCGGGACGCTGCGGATGCTCGCCGAACCCACCCGGCTGCACCTGCTCTGGCAACTCACTGGCGGCCCGAAAACCGTCACCGAACTCACCGACGCGTCCGGGGCACCACGAACCGTGGTCAGCCAGCACCTGGCCAAACTCCGGCTCACCGGCCTCGTGGACACCCGCAAGGACGGCCGGCACGTCATCTATTCCCTCCACGACGGGCACCTGGTCCGGCTCATCCGCGAAACCATCAACCACGCCGACCACCTAATGACTGGAGAACCGGCCCACGACTGAGGCCTCCTCCTGCCCGCCTACCAAACGTTAACAGCAGGCCTATAGCCCATCCCAGTCCATGCCGAACCTGACCACCCATCATGATCCGTACGTCCTTTCATGGGCAGTCGTGCATCCCTGCCATACCGGGCTCTTACTCCGTGGCTACACCTGGCCGGGCCCCAAGCCCATCCACGCCGGCAAATACAGGCCGCTACCACGCTCGACAAAACCTTAGGGCCCAGTACTCCTGAGCGTGTCACCGGGGGCTAGGGGTCTGTCAATTATTCGGTGTAACTGGGGTTGTCTTCTCTAGCTCCTGCCGGCGGACAGGCGGCCGTCAAAGGTGATCTCGGAGGCGTTGAGAGTGGCCTTCCAGCGGTTGCTCCAGCGTTTCCGGCCCTTGCCGGTGGGGTCCAGGCTCATGATAGCCAGGTAGACGCACTTCAACGCGGACTGCTCGGTCGGGAAGTGGCCGCTGCACGATGACTGTCCTAAGTGCCAATGGTGTTGCCCGTTTTTCAGGACAGGCTCAGGATCCCGGCGGCGAGCTCAGGGGCCTTGCCTCGTGATTCTCCTCGCAGGGCTGAAACCACTGTCCGTAGCAATACCGCGACAGGCTATGCGCCGAGGCACCCGGTGCGGCACCGGCAAGTGGGGCTGACTCCCGAATTTCTTGAGGCCGCGAGTCAGCCCCCGGACGGAACCCCGATGAAGGCTGAATGGACCCTCTCCAGCAAGGTGAAACACCGCCACTTCAAATACTCCGCTACCAGTCCAGCCCAGACAAGATGACAAGGGAATCGTGGGCAGGTTCTTTCTGCCCGGACTGTCCTGCCGCCGCCGACGGTGGCTGGACACGCCAGGAGCCACGGCGTAGGTTTTTGGTGGCAGGCATCACGTATCTATCCTCCTTTCGGCTTGGTGCATAGCTGGCGGGAGATCCCGCTATAGCAGGATGGCGGGCTGGAATGCACGCAGCTAAAAGGGAGCCGAGCATGGCCGCCTCGCATGTCAACCAGGGCGGTGGCCGGGCCATCACCGCCTGGACCGGCCTGCCAGATACCGCATTCAGCGCGGCAATGCGCCTGGGTTGTGTCGACGGGGCGGATTGCAGCCTGTCCAGCTACGCGGCGGGAGCGTAAAAATGTCCTTCGATCCCGGCGCCGCCAGTATCCGCCCGCACACTGATCGCCCCGGCAGTACTTTGCTCCTGTGCGGCCATTGCGGTTCTGACACGGAGCTGAGGCTGCAGTCGATTAAAGCCCTCGATCCGCCCTCGGACGATTTCGTGGAAGCAGGGTATGTCTGCACCGCGTGCGATCTCCACTACCTGCGACGAGCCGACGTTGCCGCCGTAGGGGCAGTCCTCAGCCGGGCCCCGGGCGAGGATGACGTCCTGATATTCGACGGAGAGTACGTCCACTGCGGCCGGCCGATGCATACGCTCGATTCAGAGGCCGGCTGCCTCAACGCCGTCTACACGGACCGCGACCCGCAGAACGCCAACGACGTCTGCCTTACCACCCGCATATTGCGCTGCAGCTGCGGCTTCCAGATACAACTGCCTGAATAGTGGCACCGCCTCTGGCAACGCCGAAAGCAACAGCCCTGGGTCGGTACCCCGGGCGGTCATGTGGCCCCGCGGCGCCGGCGGAACGTTCTTCCTCGACGTCCCCCGCGCGGGACGTCGTCGAGGCCGGCCTGCGGGTCGCCTGGTGAATATGGCAGGTTGGTTCCGGTTCGAAGAACTCGGCCTGCACTCGCGCACCGCTCCGATGGCAGCCACACCAAGCGGCCGCGCCCGAACGGTGCGGACCGATTAAATGCGGTCGATGACGTTGGGTTTCTTACCGGTGGGCACCGACGCGCCCGGGGGCCTCTGCCGCGTCGTTGCGCTCCTCGACCGCAGCTCTGGGGCGGCTGGGGCGTTCGGAACGGTGTGTAGGGGTTTCACGCCGCGTTCGAGCGCGCCCGAATCCTCGTTCAGGGCAGGCCGGAATGCACCAATCGGATGATCCAGGTCTGAGCAGGGCGGCGGCCAGACGTTGATGAGAACTTGGGGGTAGGCCGTTGAGTCCGTCGCTGCTAGTGTGATGTCCTGGCACCGGCCCGCGCTCCGGCCGCAGGGCGAGTGGTGCATCCGTGCTGCGCTCTCCTTGGAATGACGTTGAAAGTGAGAAATCCCATGCCTGTTCATGCCTTTCCGGAACCGCATGCCTCCGGGATGTCCGGGCGCTTGAACGCCCTGCGGGCTGCCGTGCTGGGGGCCAACGACGGGATTTTGTCGATGGCCGGTCTGGTGATCGGTGTTGCCGGTGCGACGACCCTTGTGCAGCCGGTCTTCATCGCGGCGATGGCGGGGTTGACCGCGGGTGCCGTTTCCATGGCGCTGGGTGAGTACGTGTCGGTGAGCAGCCAGCGGGACAGCGAACGGGACCTTATTGTCAAAGAGCGGCGTGAGCTGGCCGAGGACCCTGAAGGGGAGCTGCAGGAACTGGCCGGGCTCTACGAGGAGCAGGGCCTCAGCAGCGCCACCGCGGCCATGGTCGCCCGGGAGCTGACAGCAGCGGATCCGCTGAAGGCACACCTGCGGATGGAGCTCGGCGTCGACGAGGAAGAGCTGACCAACCCCTGGCACGCGGCAGGTTCATCGGCGGCGGCGTTCCTGCTGGGCGGTGCGCTTCCGGTAGCCGCGATCCTGCTCTCCCCGGTGTCGGTGCGGGTCTGGATCACCTACGTGATCGTGCTCGCGGCCCTGGCCCTCACCGGTGCCTTGGGGGCAAGGATAGGCGGAGGGTCCATCCGCAGAGCCGCGACCCGGGTACTGATCGGCGGAGCGGTGGGTCTGATGATCACTTACGGCATCGGGTTGCTCTTCGGTGCGACCGTGCTTTAACCGGCCGCCCTCAGCACAGCCATCCATCTGCTCCACCCGGCCGCCGCCGGCGGAAAATTCTACTTTCCTTTCCCACAGGCGCACGGGAACTCTCTGCCCCGTCCGGGCCGGCGCCTCACAGGCAGGGTTCCTGAACACTGGCAGAGCCAGGGCCTTTTAGTGGATGAGGCCGGAGACGAGGTTGATGGTGGTGGCCAGGACGATGGCCCCGAGGAGGTAGGACAGCAGTGCCTGGCGCAGGACCGTGGAGCGGATCGCATCGGTTTTCAGGTTGGTGTCGGAGACCTGGAAGGTCATCCCGACGGTGAATGCCAGGTAGGCGAAGTCCCGGTAGTGGGGCGCGCTTTCTTCGTTGAAATCGATCCCGTTCTTGTCCCGGTAGTAGATGGAGGCGTAGCGGAGCGTGAAGAGGGTGTGCACGAGGAACCAGGACAGGGCCACACTTCCGAGTGCCAGGGCGATTACCGAGGCTTTGCTGCCGCCTTGCAAGGTGGCGGCATCGAGCAGGATCAGCGCGACTCCGGTGAAGCTTCCCATGGTCGCGGCCAGGACCAGTACGTCTGAAATGCCGCGCCCTGGGTCTTCCCGTTTGGCATGGGCGGCCGTACCTGCCGGGTCCAGACGCCCGATAACAACCCACACCCAGACCAGGTACGTCGCGGACGCCGCAGCCCAACCGGCCGCGGGCGCGTAGTCCGGCGGCCCGCTAACCGCGACGAGGAACGCGGCCGCGGCACCGGTGACCGTCATGGCCGTGACCCGGAGCCAGGAACGGTGGAAAACGGAGGCGAACCCTTCACGGGCCCCGACGACTGTGTTACCGGCAGTGTTCATAGGACCATCGTCGCAGGTCGGCACCCGGCACTGCCTCTGGCAGATCCCGATAGCGGCCGGGTGCGGGCCGCATTTTGCGCTGCGCCGGGCCTGCGCGCACCCCGGGCCCTGAAGGCAGAGACGCGGGGTACGCGGGCCACCGGGTCGACTATTTGATGTAGGAGAAGACCCCCATCATGCCGCGCTCGGCGTGGTAGGCGTTGTGGCAGTGGGTAAGCCATTGACCGGGGTTATCGGCATCGAATTCGACGCTCACTGTTTGTTTCGGGCGCACGATGACGGTGTCTTTGCGCGCCCCGCCACCGGCGAGCTGGAACGTGTGGCCGTGCAAGTGCATGGGGTGCCACATGGTGGTGTCATTGATGAAGTCCACCCGGACCCGTTCATTGACCTTGAGATCGAACGCCCCCTCGTAGGGATTGTTCATGTCGAAGCGGCGGTTGTTGATGCCCCAGTCGTACTTTGCCATGCCGCCGGTCAGGTGCACTTCATGGACCCGGTCCGCCGGTTTCGCCGGGAGGAGGACGGAGGCGTCTGCCTTGAGCATGCCGCCGTCAACGACCGTGCCACCCAAAGTTGAAGGGAAGGCGGTTGCCGGCGGCGGTGTACCCGTGCCCGTGCTGATCAGGCCGTAGGCCATCCCGGGTTTACCTTCGGGCAGCGCCAGAACAGGGGTGAAACCCTCCTGCACGTTCAGGATCGCGTCGATCCGTTCCCCCATGCCCAGGACAACGGCGTCAACGTCCCGGTGCGCGGCCGGGAACCCGTCCGTGTGCGTCAACGTAATTTTCTGCCCGGGCACACCGACACGGTAAGCGGTGTCAGCGGCCGCGTTGATGATCCGCAACCGGACCCGGCTGCCCGGTTTGCTGGGAAACGTTTCAGGCCCGGCCGCGGCCTTGCCGTTGAAAAGATGGTACGGGTAGGAAACGTCGCCCGCGTCACCGCCGAGGAAGTCGCTGCGCGCCCCCATCAACATGTATTTCATGCCCGGCATCGGCGGCATCGTGGACCCTGACCCGCCCATGTCCATGCCGGGCATCGAGGACGCTGACCCGCCGCCCATGTCCATGCCGGGCATTGAATGGGCCGGTGCCGGGGTGTTCATGGACCCCATGCCCATGGAGAGTTCCTTCAGGACATCGTCGGGGGTGCCGGTGACCCCGTCCATCCAGTCATCAAGGATGATCACCCATTCCTGGTCATAGGCCAGGGTTTCCTTGGGATCGGCGATAATGAGGGCCCCGTAGAGCCCGCGTTCGCGCTGCATTTCCACGTGCGAGTGGTACCAGTACGTTCCCGGGTGGGGAAGAACGAAGTTGTAGTCGTACGCGGCGCCGGGGGCGATGGCCTGTTGTGTCAGCCCCGGGACCCCGTCCTGGTCGTTGCGCAGGGCCAGCCCGTGCCAGTGCACGGAGGTCCCCTGGCTGAGCTGGTTCATCAGCGGCACCGTGAGTTTATCCCCTGCGGTGGCCCGGATCACCGGCCCGTTCAGGGTGCCCCCATAGCCCCAGGTCCGGACAGGTTGTCCGGCGATAACGACGTCGGCTTCACCGGCGCTGAGCCGGGTTGTGATGGTCTTGCCCGTGAAGGCGCGGCGCGCTTCGAAGTCCGCGATCATCGGGTCCCCCGGCATGATCCTGGTCACCGCGGAAGGCCCGGCGGTCGGGTTGGACGTGCAGGCAGCGAGGGCCGCCATGGCAGCGGCCGCGATCCCGGTACCGAGCACAGTACGGCGGGAGGGAAGAGGGTAGGCGTTTTTCATTTTTGCGTGTCCTTGGTCTGTATCCGCGCAACGCGGAGAAATCTCAAAAAAAGGGGGTAACTCTAAGTACTCCAGGGGCGGGAGGAGCCGCTGCGGCCAACCGGCAAACAGGCACCGCCGGCCCGGGCCCGGGGCACGCCCGCAGCAGCGCCCGGCGGAGGCCAGGAGAAGGCCGGGCGGAGCCGCACGCACCCGGGATGGACCGGGCAGCTTTTGGTCGTCTCTGTCCCAGGGGTGCGGAGGCAGCCGGGACGAACACGGCCAGGGCCCTGCAACGATGAAGGCAGTCGCTAGCGGCGTACGCGGGGGCTGTGGGGGCGGACCGGGACCGGTTTACGTGCGGCTGATAGAGAGTTCTGTCAGGGACGGTGCGGCCCGTCCGCGGGCTGCCGGCTTCAGACAGGGAAGAGCAGGAGCGCCCACAAGGGCCGCCCTGCCGGCATCCGGAGCGAGGGCGGGCAGTACAGGCTGAGGGACTGCAGCGCTGGCTTGCGGGCCACATGACCATTCATGTACTGTCATCGTGCACGGCGCCGGGCAACCGGAAGATTGGTTCCCGCCGGGTAACGGAACTGCGGCCACGGCCGGCCCGGCGGTTGCCGCCCGGCCCGCCGGACGCGCCCCCGCGGCAGTGAAATGGCCGCCGGACACCTGTGAGATGCCGCTGTGCGGTGCTGTGCTGTGCGGGGGTGGGCTGTGCGGGGGTGGGCTGCCGTGGCCGGTTCCAGGGGCGTGCATGCCCAGAATCCCGAGTACCAGGCCTGCGAGAACCAGGAAAGCAACGACGGGCGGGGAAACCGGGTTAAGGGCCGGGAATGAGGGGTGCTTTCGCGCTGTCCTCACCGGTCCCCTTTCACCGCCCCTCACGGGGTCGTTCCCTGCACGGTATTCTACCCAACACCCGGGGACGGTCAGTCGCCGCTGGCTTCCCCTGCGTCATGCTGCTGGCCGTCCGCGCCTGCCGGCACCTGGTGCACGGCCGGCGCGGGGGCGGACGCGGTGGACGATGCCGGCCCCGGCGCAGGGGCTGCGACCGCGGGCCCAATCCCGGCGACCGCGGTCCCGGCAACCAAAGCGATTCCGGCCAGAGTGCTGAACAGGACAGCTGAGCGGGGGGTTCGGGTCGCAGACATTGCCGGTATCCGTCCTACTAAGTCGGTGCCCCGTCCGGATGGGGGGCCCGTCCGGGGCGGGCGTCTCAACGACGCCTGCCATCTATTATCCGGAGCTGCGCTGAATGGTTGCTGAGAGTCCGCAGTGAACCGGCAGGGAACCTGGCGGGGGCAGCGCCGGACCCGGAAACGGTCCTGCGTCCCTCGGGTGCTCACCCGGGTCCTGCGGAGGTCAGCCAGCCGGGCCCCGCCGGCGCGTGAATGAGACGGCATGCTGAGGCCTGCAGTGGTACTTGTCGTTAGGGAGTAGGAGTGGGCGCCGGGGTTGGGGAAGTGGCCGGCGGCGTGGTGCCGGGGGTGTGGGGCGGCTCCGGCCGGATCGGGAAGTAGGGTGCGTATTCGGTGAAGGTCGCGTCGAGGACGGGTACCGGGATGGTCTGTGTCGTCGTGTCTGCGCTGATTTTGAGCTGGAGCGTCGCGCCGGGGGCCGCGCCGGTGCGGGCGAACGTGACCGGGGCCGTGTCGAGGGTGAGCTGTCTGCGGTCTTGGGCCGGGACCGGTATGGTCGTTGTCTCTCCTGATGCCAGGGCCAGGGTGAGGACGATGTCGTGGTCGGTGGTGTTCCTCACCGTGCCGATGACCCTGCCCGGTCCGTTGGCGTCCAGGGCGAGAATCAACAGGTTGCCCAGCTTCACCGGGCCGATCACGGTGTTGATGCCGTTGGTGGCCGGCGTGATCCGGGTGGTCTCCTGGGGGTTGGTAAAGGAGCACCCTGCCGTCCCGGGAAGGGCCAGACCGAGGAGCACCGCCAGGGCGAGGGTGTTCGCGCGTTTGCTGACGTGCTGCATCTGGTCACTCCCGTGCCTGGGCCGGATCCTCTACCGCACACTGTACCCACGCGGCCGTGCACCGGTCCAGACCGCCTCGGTGGGCATGGACAGCGCAGGTGCGTAGGCCGCTGCAGAGCCTGCCGGCTCCCCTGGGACACCTCGGATCGGGGCCTCGGGCCGGGATACCCCTGAGGTCGGCGCGGAAAGATCGCCGGAACCGCAGGTGCGTGGGGGGTGGGCGCCAGGAGGAAAGGCAGTGTTGTGGGCCAGATTGTGGACAGTATCCTGAATATCAGCCCGGTGCTGGCCGCGCTGCTGGTCTTTGCCCTGGTATTCGCTGAAGACGCGTTTTTCCTCGGATTTGTGATCCCGGGTGAGACGGCGGCCATTCTGGGCGGCGTCCTGGCCAGCCACGGACGGCTTCCCTTGTGGGTGGTGATCGTTCTGGTCGTGACGGCGGCGATCACCGGCGACACGGTGGGGTACGAGGTAGGACGGTTCTTCGGGCCGCGGATCATGCGCCTGCGCCTTGTTGCGAGGAAAGGGCAGCAGGTGGCTAAAGCCCAGGACCTGTTGCGCCGCCGGGGCGGCGCGGCTGTCTTCGTGGGACGCTTCACAGCATTCTTCCGCGCTGTCATGCCTGCCCTGGCCGGCATGGCGCATATGCCCTACCTGCGGTTTTTGGCCTTCAACGCCGCGGGCGCTCTGGTGTGGGGTACCGGCTGTGCCCTGCTGGGGTTCCTGGCAGGGAACTCATATCAGAGCATCGCCCGGACAGCCGGACACGGAGCCGCCCTCCTCACCGTCGCTGTTGTCCTTGCAGCGTTACTGTTCTGGCACCTGCGCAGGCGCCGCGCCGCGAAAGCGGCCCCGGAAGCGGGCAGTTGACGCCCGTCTGAGCGCACCGTCGGTCAGAGAATGCGGAAGCGTGCCCGGGACAAACACCGTCGGGTCGGGGGGCAGATGCGGTGTCCTGGGTCCTACCCCTCCAGCACCTGCCAGAGGACCACCGGGCGGGCAGTGGAAGTCCTCGTGCGGGCAAGGGTCAGCGGGCTCCGACTCAGTCGTTTTGGTTTCGCCAGTAGAGTGCCCGGGCCGGGCAGTACCGGACGGTCAGCTCAGCGTCGGTCGTTTTGGGGATGGGTCCGTCCAGGATGGGGTAGCCCCATTCGTCGAGGGTGATGTGTTCAGGCAGCAAGGTGGCGCAGACTCCGTGCCCGGTGCAGGCGGTCCGGTCGACGGCCAGGACCGGGACGGCCGAATCGGTCCGGGGCGGGCGGGCAGAAAAGCTCACGACTGATCTCTTTCTTCCTGTCCGGGGCAATAGCCTGCCGCGTGCGCTTGGAGGTGGGTGCTGAAGACCTCCAGTGCGGAGGCGGTGAACGCTGCAACACCGTCGGGGAAGTGGCAGGCCCCGCGGCCGGTAAGCAGTCCCAGTCGTTGCCGCAGCGCGGCGTGCGCTCCGGGACCTCCGGTACCGGCGGCGAGTTCAGCGAACCCGGCCGCTGCCGCGGGGAGCCCGAACATGCAGGGCCCGCATTGGCCGGCTGATTCCCCGGCGGCGTAGTTGAGCATGTCCGCGACCGTGGCGACCGGGCAATGTGAGGGGCCCAGCAGGTGCATCACCCCGGGCCCGGGAGCGGCGCCCGCGGTGGCCATCGACGCGGTGGTGTAGTGCAGGGCCGGTATCCGGGACGCTGCAATCCAGGTGCCGCCGAGTCCGCCGATGTTCAGGGCCCGGGCGCCGGGCAGCGGTCCACCGGCCAGGGAGAGTATTTGGCTTAGGGATGGTCCGGTTTCGGTTTCGTAGACACCTGGCGCCTGGACGGCGCCGTTGAGAGCGACCAGCCGCGGGCCGGGGTCCTCCGGTGTGCCGAAAGACCGGAACCAGGCCGGCCCGAAGGCCTCGATCTGGGCGACCCGCAGAAGTGTTTCGGCGTTCAGGACCAGTACCGGCCGGGTTTTCTTCCCCTCCGGGGTGCGGCCGCCCTGGACCAGGCGGGCGCGTTTGGTCATCGGGCGGGCAAGGCCGCCGTGATGCAGGGAAACGAGGGCGCTGGCCTCGGAGGCGACATACCGGGCAGGTACCGGCAACACCGCCACGCCCGCTGCCCGCAGGCGTCCTTCGGTTTCTGATCCGGCGTGGGCGGCATACGTTACCCGCTTCAGGCCCGTCAATGCTGCCCCGTCCCGGACCTCGGCGAGGTGGTGCCGGATGACGTAGGCGTCCTTCGCGGCACCGATTTCCCCGTCGCAGGCGTTAACTATCAGCTCGGCCCGATTCTGAAGCGCCGCACCGAGTTTCACGGCAGTGCTGAACGCCGAACCGCTCCGGCCCGTCAGGCCGGCCTCGTGCAGGGCCGGCAGCAGGTTCAGCGCCATGGCTGTTGTCCGATTTCGTTGCGGCGGGTCTCATCGGGTTGCCGGCCGGTGAGCCGGTAGGCGATCGCGGCGGCGCCTGCGGCCAGGCAGGCCACCCCCACGGCCCGGAGGATCCAGGCGCTCCCGGTGCCCATCGTGATGCCATGGACTATCGCTGCCGGCCACAGCACGTAGCTCAGCGCGTGGACCCGGCCCCACCACCGCTCGGGAATACGGTGACGCAGCATCGAGGTCAACGTCACGGCCACCAGCAGATCGAACGCGACAGCGCCCAGCCCGATCCAGGCCCGTTCGTAGCCGGAAGTGAACGGCACCACTACCGACACCCAGCCGATGTCGACGTAGCCTTCCAGCACGGCAGTAACAATATGGACTACCACAAAAACCATCATCCCCAGGGCCAGGTTGCGGTGGAGCCCTGTCACGACAGTGGTCCCGATCCCTGCCGGCCGGCGCCGCCCGGAAGTCACAACACCGAGAATGAACGTCACCGTCAGCAGCACCGAAGCCGTGACCCCGCTCGCCCGGGAAACGAACCAGAAAACCTCGCTGACCGCCGGACTCACAGTGCCCCGGCAGGTTCGTGGGGGGCAGGCCAGTTCCCGGTCCTCACGGTCGAACCGTCCGTGGCGTGCAGGCTGGCATCGATGCCACGGGCCCCCAGCCAGGACGGTGCCTGAGCACCCAGGACGATGGCGGCGGTCGAGGCGGCATTGGCTTCCAGAGCGGTCGCACCCAGGCAGGTCACTTCGGCCCAGATGCGCTGTGCCGGGGCGCCGGTGCGCGGGTCGATGATGTGGTGGGCGGTCCCGGACCCGCTGGACCACGCCCGGTGCCTCGTTGAAGACGTTGCTATGGCCTGGTCCCTGATGGTGATGACCTGATCGGTGCGGCCGCGGTCGTGCTCGATCCCTACCTGCCAGCCTGTCTCTGGAGGGGTGCCGGCAACGGCGATGTCTCCGCCCAGGTCGACCAGGAAACCGCCCGGCAGGGTCTCACCCAGCAGGGCCGCGATCCGGTCAGCGGCGTAGGCTTTGGCGCTGGAGCCAAAGTCCAGCACCGTGCCGGCCGGCATGACCAGCAACCGGACGTCGGGTGTGTAGCTGATCTGCAGCCACCCCGGCGCCGGTTCCGGATCACCGGGCACCGTCCAGCCCGCCCTGTCTCTGACCAGTACCATATCGTCATCGTAACCGGCCCGCAGCAGGGCCGCGCCGACTGTCGGGTCCACCAGGCCGCCGGTCAGGGCCGCCGTGCGGAAGGAAGCCTCCAAAACATCCCCGAGCAAGGCACTGACTGCCACCGCCACCGGACCCCGGGCCGACCGGGCGTTAATGGTCGTAAGTTCTGAATCTGCCCGGAACCGCGAGGCAGCAAGGTCCAGAGACGCCAGCCATTCCCTGGCCGTGCGCACAGCCTGATCCAGGGCGCCCGGGTCGGTCGCGTGCACGCTAACGGTGGTGCCGATCGCATCGAACCGGGCGGCCGGGACAGCTGCCAAGGTCAGGAGGCCCGGGTCGCGGTCTGCGGCACTGCAGCGGCCGGGGCGTTTTGTGCGGGCGTAACTTTCCCGAACGTCCCTGCCGCGGCGGGCGCGGCCGGCGCCTGCTGCACCGCCGCCGCTGCTGCCTGGCCGGTGGCGGCGGTGTGCTGCACCGTGGCCAGCCCGGCGCCGGCGCCGGCGGTCGCGATCCCCGCCAGTACCATCGCGGTCACCGTCCAGCGCCGTACCGCGCCGAGAGCCCGAGCCCGTGAATTCACAACCGCCGTCATCGCATGTCCTTCCGTTACCACCAAGTTTCCCACGAGCCCGATAAGAGGTACCTGAGATGAACCTGTGTACGGTCTGTGAGACCTTCCGGGAGGACCATGGCTGCGCGGGCCCTAAGAAGTTCTCCGGTTTTCAGCGGGATTCGGAGGTGGACGTGGTAGACAAATAACCGGGACGGATGCCGCCCGGAGATGCAGGAGGAAAAGACGTGAAGGCTTTGACTGTCGTCCCGGGGACGAAGGAGCCGTTGGTGCTCAGGGATGTCCCCGAGCCCGACGCGGCGGACGGTCAGGTCCTGGTGGAGACCCTGGCCGTCGGGCTCTGCGGCACCGATGCCGAGATCACCTCCGGCGAATACGGAGAAGCACCCGCCGGGTCACCGTTTCTGATTCTGGGACACGAGAACATCGGCCGTGTCCTCGACGCTCCGGCAGGTTCCGGGCTCAGCCCCCGGGATCTGGTGGTCTGCATCGTTCGCCGTCCGGACCCTGTGCCGTGTCCTGCGTGCGCGGCGGGGCAGTGGGATATGTGCCGCAACGGCCGCTACACCGAACACGGAATAAAAGGCCTGCACGGGTTCGCCCGAGAACGCTTCCGGGCTGATCCTGATGCTCTCGTCCGGCTTCCGAACACGCTGGCCGACGTCGGCGTTCTGCTGGAACCAACAACCATCGTCGCCAAAGCCTGGCAGCACATCGACGCGATCGGCTCCCGGGCCTTTTTTGCCCCGAAGACCGCCGTTGTCACCGGGGCCGGGCCGGTCGGCCTGCTCGCGGCACTGCTGGGCGTGCAGCGCGGACTCGACGTCCACGTCTTTGACCAAGTGCGGGCAGGGCCGAAACCGGGACTCGTCCGGGAGCTCGGAGCGACCTACCACCCGGAGAGCCTCACTGATTCCGGGATTCAGGCCGATATCCTGGTCGAATGCACCGGCGTCGCCTCCGTAGTGCTCGAGACGATGACCTGCAGAGCCCTCGACTCGGTCACCTGCCTGACCGGAGTCTCCTCCACCGGCAGGACCGAGCCAGTGGACATCGGCGCGGTCAACCGTGCCCTGGTGCTGGGCAACGAATCGGTATTCGGCAGCGTCAACGCCAACCGCAGCCACTATGAAGCCGCTGTCAGGGCATTGGAGCAGGCCGACAGCGCCTGGCTTCAGCGGCTGATCACCCGCCGGGTACCACTGGCCGACTTCCAGGACGCCTTCCGGCGCCAGGATACCGACGTGAAAGTCGTCCTCGAAGTCAAGGCCGGCTGAGGTGACGCGCATAGAGGATTACGCCATCGTCGGGGACCTGCACACGGCAGCCCTGATCGGAACAGACGGATCCATCGACTGGCTCTGCCTGCCGCACTTCGACTCGCCGGCCTGTTTCGCCGCGCTGCTGGACACCCCCGACGCGGGACGCTGGCTGCTGGCCCCTGCCGCCGGAGGCACCTGCACCCGCCGCCGGTACCGGCCCGACACCCTGGTCCTGGAGACCGAATGGGACACCGGCACGGGAAGGGTCAGAGTAACCGATTTCATGCCTCCCCGGGACGGGGTCGCCGACCTCATCCGCATCGTAGAGGGACTCAGCGGCACCGTCGCGATGCGCGGCGAACTGGCCTTACGTTTCGACTACGGGCACGTGGTCCCCTGGGTCCGGCGCACCACAACCGGGATTCATGCGGTCGCCGGGCCCGACTCGGTTCACCTGTCCTCGTCCGCCCCCATGGAGGGAGAACACCTCCGCACGGTCAGCGAATTCACGGTCAAGGCAGGTGAGCGTGTCCCGTTCGTCCTTACCTGGTCACCCAGCCACTTGCGGCGGCCGCGGACCGTCGACGCCGAGAATGCCCTGACCGGGACCCTGGCGTACTGGGAGGACTGGTCTTCGCGCAGCGCGGCCGCCGGCCCCTACCGGGACGCTGTCCAGCGGTCCCTGATCACCCTCAAAGCACTCACCTTCGCCCCGACCGGGGGCATCGTCGCGGCTGCGACGACATCACTTCCCGAACAGCCCGGGGGGCCCCGCAACTGGGACTACCGGTACTGCTGGCTCCGGGACGCGACGCTGACGCTGCAGTCCCTCATCACAGCCGGCTACACGGACGAGGCCAAAGCCTGGCGGGAATGGCTGCTGCGCGCCGTGGCAGGCGACCCGGCAGACCTGCAGATCATGTATTCCCTCGACGGGCGGCGCAGGCTCCCCGAAGCCGAGATACCCTGGCTGGCAGGGTACGAGGACTCCACGCCGGTCCGCACCGGCAACGCGGCCGCCGACCAACTCCAACTCGACGTCTGGGGTGAAGTCCTCGACGGGCTTTCCCTCACCCGCAACGCCCTCCTCCACGACGCGGACGACTCCTGGGACATCCAAATCGCCCTAATGGACCACCTTGAGGACGCCTGGCAACAGCCCGACAACGGACTCTGGGAAATGCGCGGACCCAGGCGGCACTTCACCCACTCCAAAGTCATGGCCTGGGTCGCAGTAGACCGGATGATCAAGGCAGTCCGCCAGTTCCACCTCCCCGGACCAGCAGACCGGTGGGAGGACCTTCGCGAGGCCATCCACAACGACGTCATGGAGCACGGCTTCAACCCTGAAATGAACTCCTTCGTCCAGTCCTACGGCGGCACCGAACTCGACGCCAGTCTCCTGCTGATCCCCAGGGTCGGATTCCTTCCTCCGGACCACCCCCGCGTCACCGGCACCATCGACGCCATCCAGCGCGGCCTGACCCAGGACGGGTACGTGCTCCGGTACCGCCCCCAACACAGCGACGACGGGCTGCCCGGCGGAGAAGGTGTCTTCGTTGCCTGCTCCTTCTGGCTCGTCGACGCACTCCTTGGCGCCGGAAAACGCACCGAGGCAACGACACTGTTCGAACGACTCCTGACCCTGCGCAACGACGTGGGCCTGCTCAGCGAGGAATGGGACGTCCAAGACGCCCGGCAACTCGGTAACACCCCACAGGCCTTCAGCCACTTCGCCCTGATCACCAGCGCCTTCCAGCTCCACCACGGCCCCAGCCACCGAAGCGATCAAACAATCACCGCCCGCACAACCCCGCCACCGGACTAACCCCAAACACGGCCGGCCGCACCAGGTGCAGACAGCGAAGAGGCCACAAGGAACCCTCGCCGGCCCGGCCTCGGAGGGCCCCGTTTCGCTCTCGCCCCCAGGGCCCCGCCGCTCATGTCAAAGGCAAACAACCGCAGAGAAATCAGCCGACCGGACAATCACGGTATTTCTCAGCTCGTGAGCCCAGATTCTGTAAGCCCGGTACTTAGCCCGTCCGGGCCTGTTACGGCTCCTCCGAAGGTTCGGCATGCTCCGGCGCCTCCGGTGCCTCTGCCGGTTCGGCATGCTCCGGCGCCTCCGGTGCCTCTGCCGGTTCGGCAATCACTGGTACGTCCGGTGCGTGTGCCAACTCCGGTGCGGTTGAAGATGACGCCGGCGCCGGCGGGACCTCAGCCGAAGATACGGGCGCGCTGGACGGAGTGGGCGTCGATGCGGGAACAACCGACGATGTGGCCGTGGAGGAAGCCGACGGATCAGCGGCGGGGGCGGCCGGCGACACAGTGGACGTCGCATCGGTCGGCGCAACGGTGGCGGTGGCGGCCACTGCTGCACCGGTGCCACCAGCGGCAACGACGGATGCTACAACAACGGCTTTTCCTGTGGTGCCCAGCGCACCCAGCCAGGGGATGATTCCTGCCATGACAGGGGAGTCCTTTCAATACAGAACATGAGACCGGCTGACCTCATGGACAGCCGAGCGCAACGGTACTTGACAGATGGGGGATCCTGCTCGCCAGTTCCTGGAAACTACGTCAATCCTTGGCGTTTCCTGCGCCGTCCACGCGGAGACAAAAACTCGCTAAGGCATGCCGGCACAATGCCATTGGTGCCAGGCCTGGCTGTGCCGTGGCCGGCACTTGGTCAGTTTCCTTCGGGTGTGAAGAGTCTGCCGAGTTCTTCGTTGACTTTGACCGGGTCGAAGTGTGCGGGATCGAAAGTTTCCTCTCCGCCGGATCGTTGCGCGGTTCCTTGGGCCCATTCGTGCAGGCCCTGGAGGTGCTCGCGGTCTGATTCATCGACGGCATCAGGGTTGGCCAGAGTGGCGATGAGGTCTTCATAGCCGCCGATTCCACCGGAGTCCTCCAGGGGGCAGCGTCGTTTACCGCGGATCACCCGGGCATGGGCGTCGTCACCGGTTTTCCTGACGGTTTCGATCCAGTCGATGCGGTGGAGCCAGCTATCGCCGAAGTCGTATGCGTAGAACAGCGGGGTTGAGCCTTCGTTGAGGACTTTCCCGAGCTGGACGGTCTCTTCAGGCAGGTACCAGCCCTCCTCGTCTTCTGCCCTGACGTAGGCAGGCGCCCAAGACCTGGCCTGTGTCCGTCCGCGGCCCGGGGTGTTCGGGTTGCGGTCGGTAAAGGAATGCAGGTGGGAGTTTTCCCAGCCAATGATCACCTGCAGAACGTCGTGGAATTCGTCCAGGTAAAGGCTGGAATCGACTTCGAATAGCCGCCAGATCTTTGGTTTACTCCCGACGAGGTGGACTCTGGCGCGCAGAAGCTTGCCTTTGGTTCTTGGCGTGGATCTCTCATTCGTGGCCATAGGGGGTCCTTTCCATCACAGAGCAGCGGCCTGGGCCAAGCGGTTGTCACCGGGGGTACGGTGTTCGGGTTCGGCAGAGATCTGGCCCAGGTTCAGGTGGGTGTTCATGTCCAGGGTGAAGCGTCCGTAGGGGTTGATATGGGTCCAGAACAACGGTGTGAGGCCCCTGCGGTCTTCCGGTTCGAGCAGTCCGGTGAACTCCTTGACCTCGAGCACGGTTTGCAGCAGCAGGGTGTTGACCAGGACCAGGGAGGATTGGAGCAGGTGCAGGGCGAGCATGGACACTTCGGTCGTTTCACGGTCAGGGCCCGTGAGGTCACGGTTTTTACCGTAGAAGACGACGTCGTTTCCGCTGTTCCAGTTCTCCACTACCTGCAAACCGGAATTGATTTCGCGTCGCAGGTCTTCGCTGGCGAGGTAGTCGGCGGCGAAGATCGTCCGCACGGCCCGGCCCAGTTCCTCCAGGGCCTGGTACGTGGGGTGTTTGGGCCCGCCCCGGGTGAAACGGCGCAGGATCGTCTCCGACTCTGCCGTGCCGAGTTTGAGGGCCGTGGCGTATTTGACCATCTGATCGTATTGCTGGGCGATGATCTCCCAATTGATCGGCCTGGACAACACGTCATTGATCTCGGCGTAGGCTTCTTCATTGCTGGCCCGGTAGAGGCGGATCGAGCCGATGTTCTTCAACCTCGGCAACAGCTTGAACCCCAGGAGTTCGGTGAACGCGAACCCCACGATCGAGGCCCCGTGGGTATCGACGTAGTTTGCTTCGATCTCGGCGTCGGTGTCGTGGCGCAGAACGCCTTCGATCATCGCCGCGACCTCGGAGGAGGAACAGTTCTTCAGCTGGGAATAGATGCAGGTCGATTTCTTTTCCACGTGCCAGTAGATCATCACGCCGGGACCACCGTAGCGGTTGTGCCATTCGGTCATCAGGTTTGATTCCCAGGAGCCGAACTTTTTCGAATCCGACGCACAGGCGTTCCCTTCACCCCACCAGTGAGGGTTCCTGGCCTCGAACGTGGCGTTGACGACCTTCACGATCGCCTGGCGCAGATTGTCCTTCGTGATGAATGTCCGGCGTACGTGGCGTAGCTCCCGCTCGCTCTCTCCGTGACCGCCGGCATCAGTGACCGCTTTGATGCCCATGTTCGTCCCAAGCCCGAACAGGCACAACAGCAAACGCCTGCGCAGGGTCTCACGGTCAAGGACCTCACGGGAGGCCACGGAAACAAACTCCCCGGTAAACCCGGTCAGGAAGTCCGCTTCCTTGAGGACTTCTAGCAAGTCCAGGGTGCCCCACCGGGCCAGGACCTCGGCCTTGAGTTTGCCCAGATTCACCGGCTCGTCGAGTTTTTCCAGCTTGGGGACCTTTATCCACGGCGCCCCACGGCGTCTGGTGATCTTCACTCCACCGGTGGTATCGGCCGGCAGCCCCTTATCCAGGTGCTCCAGTGACCTCCTCATTCTGGACTGAAGATCAAGAATGAACCTGGCCGGGTCCAACGGTTTCTGCAGGGCCTCGTAGTGGAGCTCACGGGAAGCGTCGAAGTCCTGGGGAAGGTCCTCTTCCGGGTCCCGCCATTTCCCCGCCCCGTCAACGAAAACCTCGCGGCGGCGCAAAGCGTCCCGTAAGGACACGAGCAGGCACAGCTCGTACGGGATCCGCTCGATCCTGCCCTTCTCGTCCCGGACAGCGCCCTCCCAGGACCTGGGCACCACACCCGCAACCGGGACTACCTCTCCGGGCGCGAAGAACTGGCTCTTACTTCCAGCATCCGCGTACCGTTCCAGCAACGCGATGGCATCCATGATGGGCCGGAACGCCGTGTTATGGCACCGGAACCGCAGCACGGACAGCAGCGCCGGTAACATCCGCCGGTAATGATTCGAGTACGAACCCCGCAACACGGTCCTCACCTTGCCCTGGAACACGCTCTCGTTGGCTTTTGCCTCCTGGACCAGTTGCCGCAGGGTTTTCTCACTCACCACCGGGAACACGGCCTCCCGGACCGTCTCATCCGGGCAGGCGACTGCCCTCTCGGCCAGTTTGAACAGCAAAGCCGTCTTGCCGCGCACCCTTTGCAGATCCTCGGTCAGTTCCTTCTCGACCTTCCTCACCGCGCCGGTATTGATCTTCAACACCAGCACGAGCAGCAAATCGACCAGGCTGTCAGCTATCTCTGCCGTCCGTTGATGACACAACGCCGCCAACAGCGTCAACCGCACCGGCGCCGGCGCGTCCTGGAAATCCGATGGATACATCCGTGCCGCCCGCGCCCGCCAGGCACTCACGACCTTCTCCGACACCCCGGCAAACAAGCCAGCCGGTAAATCAAGAGCCTGGGCTGCTGAAAGCTTCTCCACCTCCGCCAGCAACGACTCCAAACCAGCCGGGCCCGGATCAGCCTTCAACACCGACAACAGGGAACCGGCTGCACCATCAGCGACCAAGGCCTTCAGCCCAGCCGCACCGTCCGGGCCTAGAACCTTGCCCACATGAGCACACAGGCGCTGCTCAAACAACGCCCGGCCAGCACCAACAATCCTGCCCGCACGTCCCGGCGGCTCAATCCGCTCCTGACGACACCGGGACAGCGAAGCCTCCACAAGCGCAGACTCTCGAACCTCAGACGGGCACACCCTCTCCGCCAACCACCCAGCCAGCCGGGCCTCATCAGCGGTCGTGAACTCACGGAAACCAAAATGGGACCGGATCTCGGCCCGGTGGTACTTGATTGAGCGCCCGCCCCAGTAGGGAGCCAGCGCATCGGGAGGAACAGAAATCTGCGCCGCAATATAGTCCACCGCTCCCAGTGGAAGGTCAGAAGGCCCACCCGGGAACCTGGCATGTTGCTGAAAAAACTTCAGCAACACAGCAAACCCTGCCCGAGTCGCTCCTGACTTCCGCGCCATCAACGCCACATCTTCATCAACCAGCGTCCACGAATCAAGAAGCTCGCTCGTCAGCTCAAGGCCCATACCAGAACTCAACCACACCTAGATTGCCCCTGAAGACACCTTCAGGACTACCGGGCCTTCCAGGTCAGGGCGGAGCCGAGGAGGGCGCCGTCGGGTCGGAAGGTGCCGTTCAAGGCCCTGTAGGGGGCGGTGGTGCTGCCGAGCTGCTGGTTGACCCGCCAGAGGGCGAAGTCAACGCATTCGCGGTTGAACATCCCCAACGGGGATGCCGCGTAGATCTGCGAGGTGCGCCACGGCAGGTCATCGCCTTTACCGGACTCACCAGGGATGCCGCAGGAGCTTGTGCCCCCGGCGTCGGTGATGGTGACGTCGCCCAGGGCGGCGACGACTTCCACGGCGGCCGGCCAGTAGGTCTGGTAGTGGAACGGGTCGGCGTTGCGCTGGACCCTGTGGGCGGCCGTGGTGGGTTCGAGCTGTTCCCAGCCGCTGATGTTCTGCAGGGCCTTGAAGAAGTTGGTGGCGGAGGCGCTGGGGTTCATGCGGTCCTGGTAGGTTCCCCAGGCGCCGTTGTCGCGCTGCTGGAACAGGCCGCGGGAGTCGGGTCCGGGACCGTCGCCGTGGTCCAGGACGCGAAGCCCTGACTCTCCCATGGCCGTCATGACACCGATCGTTTGCCCCCGGGCCGACAGGCCGAGGGCTTTGCCGGCGTTAATGACCAGTGCCGCGTTCTTCAACTGCTCGCCCTCGTAACCGGCCACGGCCACCTTGGGCAGCTGGTTTGCGTCGACGCTGACGCCGGGCCGGTCGGGTGAGCAGACGTCGGCAGCGGCCTGGGAGCCGCCGCCGAACAGGATGATGGACAGCACCAGCCCGATGGGTGCAAGGACGGCACCTGCGGCCAGTACGGGCGCGCTCGTTCGTGATTGCATGCGTCCCCCTCGCATTCGCTCGGCCGCTTCGCGCTACGGCTGCTGGTCCTCGTTCACTTCCGGTGTCTGGCCCTTCCGCAGAGTGTTCCGGTTTTCCCAGACCCAGTCTTTGACTTGATCTCTGGCGATCAACCATGTCTTCTCGACTTGGTACGCAGGAATCACTCCGGTTTGGAGCCAGCGGTAGACGGTGTTTCGGGAGAGCCCGAAGATCTCTTCGAGGTCCTGGGGCGTCAGACGCTCCGGGTACTTGGCGAAGAGAGCTTCCAGGTACTTCGGGTCCACGCTCAGTCCGTCCCACCGCATGAAGCCATCGTAAACCATAAATTGGTACTGTGATGTACTGGGAGTGACTGAAAGGTACTAAAGCTGTCGTTCGGGGTCACCGTTGGCCTTTCATGTCGGATGGTACCGATACGATCTTTGCGGACATTACTAGGGGATGTGAAATGCCGGTCTCAAAGAATCGCTGGGTGACGCTCGGCGCAGACACTATCGACGAACCTGATTTAGCCATCCCGGAAGTGCCATCCTTCGTCCCTGCGGGGGCGACGAGGCCGCAGCTGAGTGTCCCGCAGCCGGACCACGCGGACCGGCTTCCTCGACGGGACGTCTCCGGGAGGGCGCCGGGGTTTTGGTGGCTTGGGGTCCACGGCGGCGCGGGCGAGACCTCGCTCGCACGGCTGGATAAGAGCACCAAGGCAGCCGGGCATCACTGGCCTTTGACGCCAGCCGGCTCCGTCGTTGTCCTGGTTGCCCGTTCCAATGTCCCTGGCCTCCGCGCGGCACGCCTGGCCGCAACGGAATGGGCATCACGGTCGCTTCCCGGGATACAGGTCGCTGGTCTCGTCGTCGTGGCGGACGCCCCCGGACGGCTCCCCAAAGAGATCCGCGACTTCTCCCGCGTCGTTGGCGGGGGAGTGCCCCACGTCTGGCATTTCCCCTGGGTGGACCCATGGCGGTATGGCCACGACGTTGCCCCTGAAGAACTTCCCAAAGAAGCCCGCACCGTCCTTGAGCAGGTGCGCCTCGCCGTAACTGCCGCTGCCGGACACCCTGCCAAGTAGAAAGAAGAACCCATAAATGTTGCTCTCCAAAGCCCTCGAATGGTCCAGCTTTGCCATCACCGAAATACCCAACCCCGGCACGGGCGAGGCCCCTCCCGGCTCTGCAGGCCTGCTGACGATCCTCAAATGGATCGCCTGGGTCGTCTTCGGCCTGGCCGTCGCCGGCATCCTGATCACGGCCGGAGCGATGATGATCAACAACAAACGCGGTCAGGGTGGTGAGCACGCCGCCGCCCTCGGGTGGGTCCTGGCCGGCTGCGCCCTGGCAAGCTCCGCGAGTGCCGTCGTAGGCCTCCTGGTCTAAGGAGCGGAAGCCATGACTGAACCGACAGTGAACGAAGACCAGAACCCGCTGACCAAACCTAAGTTCATCATCTCGGCCGTTGTCGTGGCGATCATAGTCGCGCTCGGGATCGTCCTGGCCCTACTCCCAAAAGGCGGAGGAACCCCGACAGCCGAACCAAGCAATTCCGGACCCACCACAGCCAGCACCCAGCCCAGCGCCGCAGCGGCCGCCAGCGTCTGCGGGCTGCCCTCCAGCGACCAAGCCAAACCAGCCACCACGCCCACTGACACCAAATGGGAACTGGTCGGCAAAATCGCCGCACCCACATCTCCCACGCAGTTCGGCCCCGGCAAGACCGAAGCCAATGGCCTCCGCTCCTGCTTCGCACACTCACCCACCGGAGCGTTGTTTGCCGGGGCAAACATGATTGTTCTCGGAAGTTCGGGACGTCCGGACCTATTGGCTCAGCATCTCGTGGTCGAGGGACCGGAACGAGACAAGATGCTGGCGGAGCCACCGACCAATGCCCCGACGACGGCACCTTTTCAGATCGCGGGTTACAAGATCGTGGACTACGCCGGCAATCGAGCCGTCGTTGAATACGGCCTCAAAGCAGCAAACGGCAGCGTGGGGTCAGTGCCCGTTGCAATGCAGTGGCAAGGGGGAGATTGGAAATGGGTTCTGCCAGCCACCGGCATGACAGAAGCACGACAGCTCTCTGATTTGAACGGCTTCATTAGTTGGGCGGGTGTCTAACTTTGTTCTCCGCCAATGAGAACGGGCAGCCCTGCAAACCGTGGGAAGTTGGATGCGTCGTTTCAGACTGGGCAAATGATCGTGCCAATGACGCGGTCAAGAACATGGCCCAGGCAATCGCAGACGCAGTTGGGAATGTGGTCAAGACGCTGGGGACATTTTGGCTGAACGTGGGAACTCCCGCTCTAACCGCAGCCCCGGGAGGGTCCACCGCGAGTGACCCGGTGTTGTTCCTGCAGAACAGTCTCTACTTCTGGACGGCTTCCCTGGCTGTGATGTCTGTCCTCGTGGGTGCAGCCAAGATGACGATTGAGCGCAGGGGTGCACCCTTGCGGGATCTGGTGCGTTCGCTGGCGACCCTAATCGTCGTCTCCGGCGCTGGTGTAGCAGCAGTGGGACTGCTGACAGTCGCGGCGGATCAGTTCTCAGCCTGGATCATCACCAACTCCACAAACGGGACCTCGTTCAACGAAAACATCACCGCCCTATTGGCGCTCTCGGCCACCAGCCCGATCGGGTCGATCATGATCATCCTCCTGGGGCTCATCGCGATTCTGGCATCCGTAATGCAGATCGTGCTCATGATTATCCGCGGTGGCCTTCTCGTCATCCTGACAGGGATCTTCCCTACGGCTGCAGCTTTCAGCAACACCGAGGCCGGCAGGGGTTGGTTCCAGAAGTGCACAGCTTGGCTGATCGCTTTCATTCTCTACAAGCCCGCGGCCGCCATTATCTACGCGACGGCCTTCCAGCTCAGCGGCAGCAAGATCTTCGGAAACGTTGGTGACGGCAAAGACTTCGGCTCCGCGCTCCTGGCAACGGTCACCGGACTGGCTCTGATGATCATTGCCCTGTTTGCCATGCCGGCCCTCATGCGGTTCGTCACCCCCATGGTGGGTGCTGTCACTGGTGGCGGTGGAGCGTTGGCTGCGGGAACGGTCGGTGCGCTGGCTTCAGGTGCTATCAGCATGGGCAGTGCCGGGCGAGGCGGCGGCTCATCCACCAGCTCGATGACGACTCACAGCACGTCAAGCCAGAGCCCTGGATCGCAGGGCCCCTCGGGGACTGGAGACCAGGGAACAGCAGGAAGCTCTGGCATGGCAGGAAAGAACGGCGCCCGGGGTTCGGGAGCCACGGGTGCGCAACCCGGAACCGCGCCGGCAACGTCTTCCGGTGCCGCCAGCGGAACTGCGTCCAGCGGAGCGGCGGCCGGCGGTGCAGCAGTGGCGGGTGCGGGTGCCGGCGGTGTCGCGGTATTGGCCGCGCAGAAAGGCGTCGAAGCCGGCCAGGCCGCTTCCGGGGCGATCAAAGATATGAGCGAAGAATCCACGGGGGGTGCCTGAGATGGCAGCTATTGAGAACACCTATAGGGAACCGACCTACGGTAGCTGGCGGCGGCCGCGTAAGGCCGGCATCGGCACCCTCGGTGGGCTGGCAACAGCCGGTTTGTTTGTTGGCCTCATTATCACGGTGATCTGTCTCTTCGTCGGTGGCTGGTTCCCAGGCTTGGTCTCGCTGCTCATCCTTGGGGTGGCGCTGGCCGTCGTCTCGGTGACCGACAAGCACAACAAGTCCGTGGGGGAAAGGGCGTTCGCCCGGCTGGCGTTCCGCTCGGCGCGGCGCAGGAAGGCCAACATCTACCGCTCCGGCCCGTTGGGACTGACGCCCTGGGGCGAGTTCCAGCTGCCTGGAATCTCTGCCGGATCCAGGCTGTACGAGTTCAGCGACTCCTACGGCCGCCCGTTCGCCCTGATCCACCTTCCCGCCACCTCCCACTACACGGTGGTCTTCGGCACCCAGCCCGACGGGGCCTCCCTGGTCGATCCTGAACAGATTGATGCCTGGGTGGCTAACTGGGGCGGCTGGCTGGCCTCGTTGTCGAATGAACCTGCCGTGGTGGCTGCATCCGTCACGGTCGAAACCGCACCCGATTCCGGGGCGCGGCTGCGCCGGGAAGTTGAAGCGAACATCCATGACGATGCCCCTGCCATTGCCAAGGCCATGCTCCGGGAGGCGCTGGAGACCTACCCGCAGGGATCCGCCACGATCCGTGCCTGGGTTGCACTGACGTTCAGCGCCGCCGCCCGGGCCGGCGGCAAAAGGCGCACCGCAGAGGAGATCGCAAAGGATCTCGCATCGCGTCTTCCCAGCCTGACCGAGCGTTTGGAATCCACCGGCGCCGGCGCGTGCGCGCCGTTGAACGCCCAGGAACTATGTGAGGTCGTTCGGGTCGCATACGACCCTGCAGCGGCCCGGCTCATCGATGAAGCCCACTATCAGGGCACACCCGTTGATTTGGACTGGAGCGATGTCGGACCGTCCGCCCACCAATCCGACTGGGACGGCTACCGCCACGATTCCGGGCACTCTGTGTCCTGGACGATGACGGGCGCCCCGCGCGGACACATTCTGGCATCGGCGCTGGCCCGCCTGGTGGCCCCGCACGGGGAGATCGCCCGCAAGCGAGTCACCTTGCTGTACCGGCCGATCGAAGCCGGCCGCGCGGCCGCCATCGTGGAGTCGGACCAGACCAGCGCCCTGACCCGGGCCTCCTCGACCAACCGGCCCACCGCCCGCGCCCTGGTCGACGCCCGTGCGGCGCAGGCCACCGCAGCGGAGGAAGCCAAGGGTGCCGGGCTGGTCAATTTCGGCATGGTGGTCACGGCCACGGTGCTGTCCGCCCGTGACCTTGAGGACGCCGTGGCCGTCGTGGAGGGCAACCTCGGCCCGTCGGCACGTCTGCTGTTGCGCCGCGCCTATGGCTCACAGGATTCTGCCTTTGCCGCGTCCCTGCCACTGGGGCTGGTCCTGCCCAAGCACTTGAAGGTTCCCGAAGAGATCCGCGAGGCCATGTGATGTTCCCCAACTTGACCAAGCACCAGCGCACACCGGCCCCTGCCACGAAGCTCGCCGCCGCAGTGGCCCGCCGCCCGGGCCTGCGGGGCTGGCGCGGCCGCGGCCAGGGCGAAGCTGTGTACGTCACGGCAGCCGATGAATGGCGCGGAACCTCGGTCCAGGTCTGCGGTCTCTGGCCGTTCGTTGGCGGCTCCGGCACCCCGATCCTGGGAGTGCCGATCGGCGTTCACACCGACACCGGAGCGCCTTTCGGGGCAGATCCGATCAGCTGGTTCATGCACGGCATGATCAACAACCCCTCCATGTTTGTCCTCGGCCTGCCGCACTACGGCAAGTCCACGTTGGTCCGGCACATCGTCCTGGGCTTGGCAGGCCGGAGCATCAACCCGTTGATCCTTGGTGACCTGAAGCCGGACTATGTTGACCTGATCGAAGCCCTCGGCGGGCAGGTCATCAGTCTGGGCCCCGGGCGCGGGCACTTGAACGTCCTGGACCCCGGTGAAGCCACCGGTGCAGCTGTCAGGCTGCTCGCCTCGGCCGAGGAACACCGCGCCGCAGCTAACCGGACCCTGAACGATCCAGATGGTGACCAGGCTGCGGCCGCGCCGCTGTTCGCTGCCGCGGTGAAGGCGGAGAAGCTGGCCGAACAGCTGATGGCCGACTCGCACAACCGGCGCCTGAACATGATCACGGCGCTGATCACCATCGTGCGGAACGCCAAGCCCAGCGCCCACGAGGAATCCCTGATTGACCGGGCCCTGCACATCCTGGACGAGCGCCTGGACCGCGTGCCCCTGATCGGGGATCTGATCGAGGTCATCAAAGACGCCCCCGACGGCGGTAGACACCCCACGCCAAACAGTCTTTGCACGCGCCGGGGTGTTGTGGGCTGCCGGGATGGCAGCTGGCGCACAGGCCCTGGCTGAAGTAGCCGGTGCTGGTCCCGCATTTGGAGCACGAGGGCGGGATGAACGGGCCGCCCGGCAGGCAGTCATAGCAATAGTCCACCCGAGGGTGGGTCCACGCGACCCTGTTGGTCTGGCATCCAGAGCACATCGGTGGCGGCCGCAACGGCGCTGCCGGGCCCGGGGCAGGACTCACAACAGCCTTCCCTATAAGGGCGGCTCGGACCGTGGCTTGCCGAATCTTGGTGTGACGACCGGCGATGTCGCGCCATGGCCGGCGCCGTCGCCCTGGTCATCCCCGTTGGCAGTTCCTGCAACGCGGGGACGCCGTGCTGTGACCTTTTCCGGTTCGGGGCTCATGAGGTCCGTTGGGGCGCATTTCAGCACCGAGCAAAGCACGTCGAGCTCTTCGAGTTTCATCGTCGCGGGTGTTCCGGCCCACCACGAGGACATCTTCCCGGCGCTGATCTCCAGCCCGGCCTCGGCGAGCATCCGGCGCATCTGCGCTGATTTCCAGATTCCGCGTTCGGCGGCTCTGATCCGCAGGTTCCACTTCACGGCTTCATCCTTCCTTTTGTGTGGTCGTGAAGCGGGACTCGACCCGCTCGTTGGCGTTTATCCAGGCTTGCTCCACGTGTTCGCTGCGCACGTGGATGTAGCCCGAGGTAGTCGCGAGCCATTGATGCCCAAGCAGTTCCTGAAGTGCCTTGATGTCCATCCCGGCACCGTAGAGAGAGGAGGCACAGTAATGCCGCAGAACGTGTGGAGTCATTCGTCCCGACCATGCCGGCAACCACTGCTCGACCTGCAACCCGAGGCTGCGTCGCAGGGCGTTGCCACCAACCCGGCCACACCGTCCCAGCTCGTGGTCGAATCGCTCCGACGGGAGCAAAGGCGCATCGGGATCCGCCCAGTCCTCACCGTACTGGTGTCGGATGTCGCCCAGCCACCAGTCAATCAGCTCGGCCGCTCCGTTGATCGCCGGGACCAGGCGGGGCTTCGGACCACGGCCATGCGCTCCCTTTCCGAACCGGACATGGAGCTTGCCGAACCCACCCAGGTCCGGGCGCCAGTCACGGATATCGAGCATCACTGTCTCGTTGATTCTCAATCCCAGCCGACGCCACAACGAGGCAGCGAAGTAATCGCGCGCCGCCGGCAGATACTTGCGGGCCTGCGGGATCGAACGCCGCCAAGCAGTAAAGAACGCTTCGATCTCGGCGTCCGAGGGCGGAACTCTGACCTTGCCAAGCGATGCTCCGGATTGACGATTGAACTCGTCGATGGGCTGCTCAACCAACACCCCGGTCAGCCGGTGGACTCGACCCTGATAGCGGCTGATCATGAACTCGTAAAACAACGCCAGCGTCCCCGCCTTGCCGGCCCTGGTGCTCACACTACGACCCAGCCGCCTCTGCTCAGCCAGGAACCGGTCTGCGTCCTGACACGTGACCTCCCACAGCGGGCCCGTCACCGAGCGGGCGAACTCAATAATCGTCGCCCGGGTGCTGCGAATATGCGCATCGCTCAGACCAGCCGCTGCCATGGCCAGCGCATGCTGGTCGACGATCTCCTGCTCGAAGTCCTCGGCCTCCTGCGGGCTCCAGTACGCCGGATCCAGGCCGCCGCCACCGGGCAGCGCCACCAGAGCCATCAGCCACCAACTTCAGAAGGAGCGAGCATGCGTCGACATTACGCCCAAACCGTCACTCTCGTCGACGGTTCTTCGGTTCGAATCCTTGGTCACGCCGAAGCGACTCCACCTGCTCAAACGCGAATTCAAGCCCTAAGGCAGCCCAACGAACCTGAGCGAATAGAGATAATCCGGAGTGGGGACGGGGAGAACTGATGGGTGCACCAAGCAGCGGCAAGCGCTCCCGGATGGATGGCGAAACCATCCTGCTCTGGGTCTTCATCACCGTCGTGGTGCTCGGTGTCGGCTCGGTGGCCGGCGCCGTGCACTTGGGCTCGATATTGTCCGGTGATGGCCAGACACTGCCCGCCAACCCCTTTGAACTGGTCTTCGGCCTACTCTCGCAAAAGATCGCATGGCCTGCAGCCGCCACCTGGGTACTGATTGGCTTCGGCGTCCTCATCATCCTCGTGGCCGTTCTGGTGGTCCGTGTAGTGCTGCGCAAACGGTCCAAGCGTTCCCGCGTGGACGCCGCGGCCCAGCACATGGCCAAGGCTAAGGACCTGCGCGCCCTGAGCCTGCGCGGTGCCACGGCCACCGCCGAACGTCTTGGAGTGAAAGGCTCACCCGGCGTCCCGGTCGGCAAGACCGTCCTCGGCGGGCAGATGGTCTACGGATCCTGGGAAGACATGCACATCGACATCTGGGGACCCAGGACGGGCAAGACGACCTCCCGGGCGATCCCGGCAATCCTCGCCGCCCCGGGAGCAGCGTTGGTGACATCGAACAAGCGGGACATCGTTGATGGAACCCGCGACGTCCGGGCCGCCGAGGGCCCGGTCTGGGTCTTCGACCCGCAGTCCGTCGCACTCGAGGAACCTTCTTGGTGGTGGAACCCGCTGTCCTACGTCACTGATGAAGTGAAAGCGGCACGCCTGGCCGACCACTTCGCGGCCGGTTCCCGCGGCCCGGACGCCAAAACGGACGCTTACTTCGACCCCGCCGGCCAGGATCTCCTTGCCGGTCTCTTGCTCGCCGCGGCCCTCGACGGCCGCCCGATCACGCAGGTCCACACCTGGTTGACCCGTCCCGCTGACGACGAAGCGGTGGACATCCTTAAAGCCCACGGCTTCACCCAGACCTCCAACGCCGTCGGCGGCGTCATCAACGCACCCGAGAAACAGCGCGGCGGCGTGTACGGCACGGCGCTGCAGATGGCCTCCTGCCTCACAAACCGCCAAGTCGCCCGCTGGGTGACACCTCAAGGCGACGACGATCGTCGGCCCCAGTTCGATCCGGCAGCATTCGTCCGCTCCAAGGGCACGCTGTACAGCCTGTCCAAGGAAGGCAAAGGCACCGCCGGGCCACTGGTGACTGCGCTGACCGTGGCCACGGTCGAGGCCGCCGAAGAACTCGCCGTCCACTCGCCCGGTGGCCGGCTGGCCACACCCATGGTCGGTGTCCTGGACGAAGCAGCCAACGTCTGCCGGTGGCGTGAACTGCCGAACCTCTACAGCCACTACGGTTCCCGGGGCATCGTCCTGATGACCATCCTTCAGTCCTGGTCCCAAGGCGTGGAGGTGTGGGGCCGCGACGGGATGCGCAAGCTCTGGAGCGCCTCCAACATCAAGGTCTACGGCGGCGGTGTCGCCGAAGCCGAGTTCCTGAACGAGCTCGCACAGCTCGTAGGGGAGTACCGGTACTCCAACATGACCAGAAGCCGCTCTAAGCAGGGCACTTCCTACAGCCACGACGACGACCGCAAAGAACGCACCCTTGACGTGTCCGACCTGGCCGCCTTCCCTCGCGGCCGCGCCATCATGTTCGCCTCCGGTGCCCCTGCGGCGCTACTGGAGACAGTGCCGTGGATGAGCGGTCCGCAGGCCGATGCGGTACGGGCCTCCATCGCCGCACACGACCCCGCGAACAAGCCCACGGCCGCAACTGCCGGGAACCGGTGGATAGCCGCGGGTGCCTCTAATGAGTGAAGACCTGGGGGAGTGGGACGACGAGCTGGAGGACACAGCAGCAGCCACCGAGCCGGCCGAGGAGGACTCGGACGCCCCTGAGCTGTTCTACCCGAACGTCGCCGAATTCGTCAGCAACAAGCTGGCCACCAGCTACCGCCGGCAGCTCAACGTCCAAGGCGGTGTGACCTGGTGCCCGCAGTGGTGGAAGCACGCCGAAGCGATCAGCCGCCTCGAAGCGCTCTGGCGTGCCTGGGAGTTCCTGCGTCTGGACGGAACCACGGGCATGAGCGTGTGGTGGCGCGACCACGCAGACCACCACATGTCCGTACTGCTCTCAACAGACGGGCCGTTCAAGGGCTGCACCCCGGACGACGGCCACCGCGCCAAACTCGCCCCTCTGCCCTGCGAGGAGCCGCCCCCAGGACTGTTTTAACGGGTTCCGTTAGCCAACGCCCAAGGTGACCACGCGGCTGTCCATAGTTGGGGTCAATCCGGGTTATCCACGGCTGGAATCGGGAGCCACCGGGAAAGCTCCCTCAGCAGCAGTAGCGGTGGATAACCCATCAGGATTGTCCCCGGCTGTGGACAGCGAAGGCGCATCCATAGGAGTTGATCCAAAGTGCGAAAAGTCATGTTTCGGCAGCCACTCCAAAGATGGCGCAAGATCACCCTCCGCGCTGGGTGGGCAGGGAAACCGGGCAAGGATACGCGCGGTAGTCTGGACTGGATTCTCAGCGGTCGACCAAACAGCGGAAGGAGAAGAGGTGGACTACAACAAGAGTGAAGTCTCGGCCCTAAGCCGTCTCTTCTCGGCTACTGTGTTTCGGGATTTTGGGCGACACGGACGTTCCCTGCTCTTTTCACGGTTGGTGATGCAGTCCCAGATTGCTGTGGGTATGCCGATGCAGTCAACTGTCGGATCCGTGTTTGATGCGGCCTTCCGGGTCTTGAAGCAGTCAGGAATGCGTGACGAGTATGTGTACCGTAACGCCATCACGCAAAAGATTCTGCTTGGGCGACACTCACTGAACACTGCGACGATGCTCAGTGAAGTTCGCGCAGGACTTTGCAAGGCTGATGTTGTCGTCCTCAACGGGACAGCCACGGCATACGAGATCAAGTCCGAGCGGGACTCCCTCGCACGTCTGCAGAACCAGCTGAGAAACTACACCGGCGTTTTTGCCTCCGTCAACGTGGTCGTAAGTCCCTTACATGTTCGTGAGGTCCTAGCAGCAGTTCCCGAGGACATAGGCGTTCTATCACTTTCCCAGCGATTTACTTTGCAAACAGAGCAGGAGGCTCAGAATCGACCGGAGCGAACGTCTCCTCTCATGATTCTTGAGTTGCTCCGAGCGGATGAGGCTGTCTCGGTTCTAGATGCCTTGAATATCGAGTCACCGAAAGTGCCAAATACTCAATTACGATCTGAGCTGGGGAAAATTTTCGCATGCCTCGACCCGACAGTTGTGCATGATCAGATGGTAAAGACACTTCGCAGTAGCCGATCTCAGGCTGCCCTATCAGATTTCGTTGAATCGATCCCGTCGTCCCTCAAGGGCGTGTCGCTTGCCAAGAAAGTTGATGCAAGAGGCAGGATGCGCATCAAAGAAGCTATTGAAACGCCGCTAGTTGAGGCACTCTCTTGGAAATGAGTCATGCATGTACCACCCGTACTTTCGCGGCAAGCAGTTTGAGCTAATCGCTATCCGTGAGTCGGCAGATCTGATCGCCTCATCAAGCTTTATTCCGATCATCGAACCCGTTCGAGAGTCATTAGGTGGCCTTGAAAAGGCCCTCAGGTCGATAAGCGACGCGGGGGCGCAGGCCATTGTCGTCGTTAACCCTCGACATGGCGACCACAAGGAGAACGGCGAAAGTATTGCGGCTCTTCTTGATCGGGAGTATCGGGAGAACGACGCCATACAGGCAGGAATCCTCCTCACCAGCGAGACTTCTACAGAGGCAGCAATGGCTCATCTCGCTCTGCACCCCGCACAAGGGACGGCCCTCGTACATGCTGGGTACACTGAGCCGCGCGCTCTGGCAGATCAACTAGCAGAGCAACTTCCGGACAAGGTGGAGGCTGGGACTGCTGAAGGTTTGATTGACACTTTGCCTGTGAGGATTTGATCCTCGCGGGTGGAAGGATGTTCATCATGCCCAAAGCCTTTCCCGAAGAGTTCCGCCGCGATGTCGTCGCGGTTGCCCGCAAGGGCGAAGCACCCATCACCCAGATCGCCAAGGACTTCGGTGTCTCGCCCGCTGCCCTGCACCGCTGGATGAAGATCGCCGATAGAGAAGATGGCGTGAAGTCCGGGGCGGTGTCCGATGACGCCGCGAAGCTGCGGGAGGCCAACAAACGCATCCGGCTCCTGGAACAGGAAGCCGAAGTCATGCGCCGTGCCGTGGCCTATCTGTCCCGGGACATCAATCCAAAAAAATGATGTACCCGCTGGTCCGCGAGCTGGCTGCCAGGGACGCCCCGATCAGGGTTCCCGTGGCAGTGTCCTGCCGGGTACTGAATTTCTCCAGACAGGCCTACTACCAGTGGGCCGCCAATCCCGTCCCCGCCCGGGACTGGGAAGAAGCCCACTTGATCAACGCGGCCATCGACCACCACCGCGACGATCCTGCCTTCGGATACCGGTTCATCGCCGATGAGATCAACGCCGGTCCCGGCCCGGCCGCCAGCGAACGCCGGATCTGGCGGTTGTGCTCGGAGAACGGCATCCTCTCGGTGATCCACCGGCGGCGCCGCTCAGGGCTCAAGGCCGGCCCTCCGGTCCACGATGACCTCGTCGAACGGGACTTCAGCGCCACGGCACCGAACCGGAAATGGCTCACGGACATCACCGAGCACCACACCGGGGAGGGCAAGCTGTACCTGTGCGCGATCAAGGACCTTCACTCAAACCGGATCGTCGGATACTCGATGGACGGGCGGATGAAAGCGTCCCTGGCCGTCGCCGCCCTGGACCACGCCGTGGCCCTCAGGAAACCGGCGGGCACGGTGGTCCACTCGGACAGAGGGTCCCAGTTCAGATCCAGAAAGTTCGTCCTGGCCCTGAACACCTATGGGCTGAGCGGATCGATGGGCCGGGTCGGGGCCTGCGGTGACAACGCGGCGATGGAATCGTTCTTCTCCCTGCTTCAAAAGAACGTCCTGAACCGGAAACGATGGGAGACCCGGGCCGAGCTCCGGCTGGCCATCACGACCTGGATCGAGCGCAGCTACCACCGCAAACGCCGTCAACGCGCCCTCGGGCGGCTGACACCCATCGAGTTTGAGACAATAAAAAACGCGGCCTCAGCCGCGTAAGAAATTATCAACCACAGCTGTCAACTAAACCTTCAGCAGTCCCTAAGGAACCAACCAGGGTGAACGCCTCGCTCTGATCACCACTCGAACGGTGTGAACCAGGTTCAAGGGGTTACGCATCGTGGCTGGTCAGTGACACGAAGGGATACTTTGCCCCCGGATCGTGTTCAGCCGGTACGGGGATTTGAGTAAGGAGGGCGCGGCGTCAACGCCGTGGTTTCTTTATTACGTTGCGGCTTCCGGAGCCGGTGAACCTGCCTGAAGGCGGCTCAGACTGAGGGCAGTTTCCCTCAGCCGGCTTGGGCGGAAGGGTTTGGTGAGGTAGGCGGCGGCTCCGGCCGCCAGCCCTGAAAGGATGTCGTCTTCCCCTGCTCTGGCTGTGAGGAACAGTAGTGGTGCCGAACTCAGGGCCCGCAACGCTTGCGCGACGTCGTGTCCGTCGTTGTCCGGTAAGTGGCTGTGACAGGTTTATATGGCCCCGGCAGGACGGTTATTTCTGGCCCCACTTCATGACTCGCCGGGCACCTGTGGCGGTTATTTGTGGCCCCACCTTCAACGTTGGATTCATCACTGGATGGATGCGGCGGAAGGCTGGTCTGGATGGAGTCGAGAGTGGAGTTGTTCGCGCGGATTCGAAGGGACGCCCGGGTTGAGGGCCTGTCGGTTCGTGCGTTGGCGGTCCGGTACGGGGTTCACAGGCGAACGGTAAGGCAGGCGCTGGATTCGGCTGCCCCTCCGGAGCGTAAACAGAGGCAAGGCGTGTCCTGGAGGCTGGAGCCTTTTAAGGGCGCGATCGATGCGATGCTGATCGAGGACACGACGGCGCCGCGGAAGCAGCGCCATACTGCACGCAGGATTTTGGCCCGGCTCATTGAAGAGCACGGTGCGCAGGAGCTGTCGTATTCGACGGTGCGTGATTACGTAAGGGTCCGTCGGGCCCAGATTGATGTGGAGGCTGGCCGCCGGGTTGAGGTGTTCGTTCCTCAGGAACACGCTCCGGGTGCTGAGGCTGAGGTGGACTTCGGCGAGGTCTATGTCGTGCTGAACGGGGTGAAGACGAAGTGTCACCTGTTCATTTTCCGGTTATCGCATTCGGGCAGGGCCATCCATCGGATCTACCCGACCCAGGCCCAGGAGGCCTTCCTTGAAGGGCACATCGAGGCCTTCAAGGTTCTGGGCGGCATCCCGACTAAACACATCCGCTATGACAATCTCAGCAGTGCTGTCACCGCTGTGGTGTTCGGTCAGGGCCGGCAGCGCCGGGAGAACGACAGATGGGTGTTGTTCCGTTCGTTCTACGGCTTCGATCCCTTCTATTGCCAGCCTGGTATCGCCGGGGCCCACGAAAAGGGCGGGGTTGAGGGTGAGGTGGGCTGGTTCCGCCGCAACCGGCTTTCACCGATGCCGGTTGCTGACTCCCTGGACGAGCTCAACGACCGGATACGGGCGTGGGAGGCCCAGGACGAGGACAGGAGGATCAATGACAGGATCCGCACGATAGGCCAGGACTTCGAGATCGAACGGCCGTTCCTGGCCCCCTTGCCGCCTGAGGAATTCGATCCGGGTCTGGCGCTGAACCCGAGGGTCGACAGGTCCTCGATGGTCACCGTCCGGATGGTGAAGTATTCCGTCCCGGCCCGGTTCATCGGCCGGAGGGTCCGGGTGTCATTGCGGGCGTCCGAGGTCGTGGTGTTCGATGGCCGCACCGTGGTCGCCAGGCATCAGCGGCTCGCCGCCCGGTCCGGGCAGTCGGTCCAGCTGGACCACTATCTCGAGGTCCTCAAAACCAAGCCCGGCGCCCTTCCAGGCTCCACCGCTTTGGCCCGGGCGCGAGAGTCCGGGACGTTCAGCAGCGCGCACGAGGCATTCTGGGCCGCCTCCCGCCGGGTCAACGGCGACGCCGACGGGACCCGTGAACTCATCGACGTCCTGCTCCTCCACCGGTCCATGGACGCCTGCGACATCCACGCAGGCATCACCGCGGCCCTCGTAGTGGGCGCGGTCAGCGCCGACGTCGTCGCGGTCGAAGCCCGCAGACACGCCACGACATCTTGCCGGGGTGGGGCCAGTTCGGACCGTCATCCCGGTGTTCATGCTGAAGAGAAGGTGCAACGGGTTGTCAGTCTCACCCAGCGCCGCCTCATGGACCCCGTCGCCGTCATCGCCGGGCTGCCACCTGATAGCCGGCCCCTGCCATCGGTCCGCGCCTATGACGAGCTGCTGGCCAAACGTTCGGAACACCCCGCAGGAACCGCGTCAAAGGAGAACATCTCATGAGCCCCACCGCACCGGCGACCACCATCACCCCGGCCCTGCGCCGGCGGCGAGGCCTGACCGAACAGGCAGCGGTTGCCGCCGTGGACCAGGCCTGCCGCCGGCTGCGCCTGCCCACCATCCGGGCAGTCCTCGATGAAGCCCTCGCCGTCGCGGGGAAGGAACAACTCTCCTACCAAGGCTTCCTGGCCGAGCTGCTGCTGGCCGAGTGCGACGACAGGGACCGGCGCTCCTCGATCCGCCGTGTGAAAGCCGCAAACTTTCCCCGGGACAAGTGGCTCGGGGACTTTGACTTCGACGCGAACCCGAACATCAACCCCGCCACCATCCACACCCTGGCCACCGGGGAATGGATCCGCAAAGGACAACCCCTCTGCCTGATTGGGGACTCCGGGACCGGCAAATCCCACCTGCTCATCGGACTCGGCACCGCCGCCGCAGAGAAGGGCTACCGAGTAAAATACACCCTCGCCACCCGGCTCGTAAACGAACTTGTCGAAGCCGCCGACGAGAAGGTCCTGGCCAAGACCATCGCCCGGTACGGCCGGGTGGACCTGCTCTGCATCGACGAGCTTGGTTACATGGAACTGGACCGGCGGGGCGCCGAACTACTGTTCCAGGTCCTCACCGAACGCGAGGAAAAGAATTCCATCGCGATCGCCTCGAACGAGTCATTCTCCGGCTGGACCAAAACCTTCACCGACCCGCGCCTCTGTGCAGCCATCGTGGACCGCCTCACCTTCAAGGGCACCATCATCGAAACCGGCACCGACTCCTATCGCCTGGCCCATGGCATCGCGCGTAAAAGTTCGGAACAGGCGAACAACCCCGCTGCAGGAACCCAAGGTCCCCGCAGAGGTGAATCCGACCTCATGCCACGGGCGCCTGCAGGCACTGGATAACTCACCACGAAACTTTCCCCAAAAGTATCCGATACGGCGTCCGCGTGGGGTAGTTTGATCGCTATGTTGACCGGATTCAAGAATTTCATCATGAAGGGCAACGTCGTAGACCTTGCCGTCGCCGTCGTGATTGGTGCCGCCTTTGGTGCCGTAGTCACGGCCCTAGTCCAAAGCGTTCTCATGCCGTTCATCGCGGCCTTGGTCGGATCTCCGAACTTCGATAGCTTCGCCGTCGTGACCCTCAACGGAAACGACATTAAATTCGGTGTCCTGCTCACAGCAATTGTTAACTTCGTGCTCGTGGCGGCAGCCATTTACTTCGTCATCGTCGTGCCCATGAACCACATGATCGAGCGCCGCAACCGGCGCCTCGGCATCAACCCGGACGTCAAGGAAGAAGCGGCCGAAGACCCCCAGATTGCCCTGCTCACGGAAATCCGGGATTCCCTCCGGCAAGACCGCAGGGCCTAATCAAGTCGGCGGACCCAAACCCACCAAAATCCGCTTTCAGGGCTAAACCGCCGCCCAATCGCTTCGGCACGCTTACGTTCCGCAGAGCGATGCTCCGATAGCGTGTCTCTCAGCGGCGCAGGGATAAATCCCGGCGTTCGTGCAGCCGCAGGCTGGCTGTGCTTGTTTTCCGTCATCGATGAAAGGACATGAAAAGTGGCTGTTTCGATTGAATTGGGCAAGGCATTGGACAAGGGCTACGAGAACTCGACTCTGGACGAGGTCCTTTCGGCCCCGCCCTCGGCTCTTGCCGGACTGACCGAAAAGCACGACGAACTGCTTGCCGGTATGGGAATCAAAACCATCCGCGATCTGGGAAGCAATAAATACTTCGCTACGGCAGGGGTACTGGTCGCACTCTCCGGCAAGGTCGGGTAGTGGGTCTGGACTGTTAGCGCGTCTCACTGAAAAGGTCCGGCCCGGCGCACGCCAGGTCGGACCTTTTCCATTCCAGAATGGATTTCTCCCACTCAAGAGATCTGACATGCTAGCAACGACGGCGCCCCGACTCCATACCCCCGACCGGCATCTGCCGTTCCCACGGGCGATACAGGAACCCTTAGCCAACCGGTGCGAAAACCGTCCCGCGAGCCCGAGACCCACAACAACGTTCCGTGAACCTGGGGCCACTTTCAATCGCCCCTCTGGGGCCAAAAATACTTGACACAATCAGGTAAGCCCAAGTCGAGGGTGATCAGCGACAACGCGGGGCCCGCGGCAGCGCACGCGGCTATGCCCTCAGCCCCGCTCCCGGCAGTCAGCACTGCGAAGCCGGCGCCGGCCAGCACGGCTGTGATCAGTCCACGGATGTCGGGGTCATCCTCGATGACCAAGCAGACGCGCTCTTCTTCCACAAAGCCCCCTGGCTCCCTTTAGTTGTGGCAAGCTTACGGCCGGCAGGACAGCCGCCGCGGAAACAGTCGCCACATCTTCCATGAGTTCCCGGTCATGTGCGGCCTTGGAAGGAAGCTCCCCGCTTGGCATGGGAGGTGGAGAAAGCCCACCGATTGGGGGAACGGCGGGCTTTCAGTTGCTGACGCTACACGCCTCAAATTTAGTCAGCGACTGGATCATTCCGGCCAGGAAAGGGCTAGGTAGTGAGAGTGGACCATGCTGTCTTTGAGTGCACTTGTTGGGATCGTCGCATGGCTTGTCTGGATCTCTCCGCGAGCTGGTGCTCGCCGGAGACCCGGTAAAGATCTGACGCCCACTGAAATTCGGCCACAGCGTCCCGGTAGCGGGCTTCGTCAAAGAGCCGCCGCCCGATGTGGTGTCGTACGTTGGCTTCTTCCACCCTGGTGGAGGCCAGCTGCAGTGCTTCCTCCTGCAGCTGTGCGGCTTCGTACCAGCGGTACTGCCGCTGGAAGACCTGGGCGAGGACCAGCACCAAATCGCTCCGGTCCGGGAAACCAGGCAGCAGCCGGAAGCCTTCTCGGAGAGCCTCGCTCTCGCGGTTGAGCAGCGCCAGGAACCGGACACGATCCAAGGGCGGGCAGCCGTTTGCGAGGGCGTTCTCGAGCGCCGTGCGGTCAACTGCCACGTCGCGGAGCGTGGCAGGGTCAGTACGCCAGAACCCTGAACTATCGTTCACCGTTGCGTGCCCTCCGTAGAACTCGTCACGGAACCAGCAATTAACAGTACGACCTCGACGGTCGACCGTAATTCCTCATGCTCTCATGACGCCCCGGAGGAGGATCAGTGTCAGGGGAGGGTGCTGAATTTTTCGGCGTCGGTTTTGCTGCCTTGGACGATGATTTGGTCATCGTTGTAGAGGACGGTTTGGGCTGTGGTGTGGCCCCAGGTCCCGCCGAGGCGTTTGAACGCGACGATGGTGATGCCGTACTTGTCCCGAAGCCCGAGGATTCCCAGGGGCCTGTCCTGCGCCTCGGCCGGGGGAGTGGTGCGGACCATGACGAAGTCGTCTTCGAACTCGACGTAGTCAAGGATCCCGCCGCGGACCAGGTGCGCGACGCGTTTGCCCATGTCGTGTTCGGGCCTGATGACATGGTCCACGCCGAGCTGGCCGAGGATTTCGGCATGTGGTTCGGAGATGGCTTTGGCCCAGATCTGTGGGCCTTGGAATTTCAGGAGCCGGGAGGTGGTGAGGATGCTGGCCTCGATGTCGGTGCCGATGCCCACCACGGCGCGGTCGAACTCGTGGACGGAGAGTTGCCGGAGGACTTCTTCCTGGGTGGAATCGGCCCTCACGACGTGGGTGAGGCGGCCGTTGAAGGACTGGACGATGCTCTCGTCCGCGTCGATTCCCAACACCTCGGTTCCTTGGGCTTCCAGCTCCAGTGCCAGGGACCCGCCGAAGCGGCCCAGCCCGATCACGGCGACCGAATCTGCTTTGGCGAGCCGTTCGGGGGCGCGGGAGAAGATGATTTTTCTAGCCAATGAGGGGCCTTTCCTTGGGGTATTCGTAAAGAACCGGGCGGGTACGGACCGCGAGGGCCACGCCGAGGGTGACGGGGCCGAGCCGGCCGATGAACATCAGCAGGATCAGCACGATCTGTCCCGCTGGGGGCATGCCCGCGGTGATGCCGGTGGACAGGCCGACGGTCGCGAAAGCGGAGATGACTTCGAACAGGATCTTTTCCTGTCCGAAGTCTGTGATCAGCATCAGGAACATCGTGGAGCTCACGATCAGGGCCAGGGCGAGCAGGACGACCGTGATGGCCTGGCGGTGGACGGCGCGGGAGAGGCGTTTGCCGAAAATGTTTACGGCGGTGTCGCCGCGCAGTTCAGTAGTGAGTATGAAGAGCAGAACAGCGAACGTGGTGATTTTCAGGCCACCAGCGGTGCCTGCGGGCCCGCCGCCGATGAGCATGAGGATGTCCATCCCCAGCCAGGACACGGGGTGCATCTGGCCAATGTCGATACTGTTGAACCCGGCCGTGCGGGTAATGACCGATTGGAAGAACCCCGCCAGAACGCGCTCGGCCGGGTGAAGGGCTCCCAAGGTAGCGGGGTTGGCCCATTCAACGGCTGTCAGGAACACTGTTCCGCTGGTCAAGAGGAAGGCAGTGCCGGCCAGGACGAGTTTGGTGTTCATGCTCCAGTGCACAGGGGTACGGTAACGGCGGCGCAGCTCGAACAGCACGGGAAAGCCCAAGCCGCCGATGATGACCGCGAACGCGATCGGCAGGCAGATCCAGGGGTCCCCGGCGAAGCCGATGAGATTGTCCGAATACAGGGCGAAACCTGCGTTATTGAACGAGGACACGGAGTGGAAGAACCCATGCCAGAGAGCTTTCCCCAAGGGGTAGTCGTAGCCGGCCATGAAGCGGACGGTGAGGATCGCGGTGAGCAGGAGTTCCACTATTGCTGTAATCGTCAGGACGCCGAGCAGAACTCTTGTGATGTCGCCGAAACCGGTGCTTTTGGTTTCGGTCGCTGTCGTCATACGGGAGCGCAGCCCCAACCGGCGGGCCATCAGGACACCCAATAGCGTGCCGAAGGACATCACACCGAACCCACCTATCTGAATCAATGCCAGGATCACGACGTGCCCAAACCCGGACCAGAACACAAGTGTGTCAACGGTGATCAGCCCCGTCACGCACACCGACGAGGTCGCAGTGAACAATGCCTCCAGAATCCCCGCACCACCGGGGCCCTCTTTCGCCACCGGGAGCATCAGCAGACCAGTCCCGGCAGCCACTGCAGCCGCGAAGCCCAACACGATGACCTGCGCCGGATGCTTGGGGGAGAGGCCCTGCGCTGCATCGTTCGCTACCGACGACAAAGTTCGCAGTGTTACTGAAACGATCCCGGACAGAGCGGAAATTCTTCGCCTCACAGCGGGCACGAAACGCATAGCGGTCACGCTACCACCGGCCACAGGTCAGTTCAGGACAGGCATCCTTGAAAGCCGTACTCGGGGCTGCGCAGCATCGCCCCGATGCGGGCCCGGCTCATGCTGCCGAAGGGTTTGCCCAAATAGTCGTCAGCACCGGCAGCGAGGCCCACGAGAACGTCCTCCACAGACGCAAGTTTGGTGATTACCATCAGGTACGCATCGCTGAAAGTACACGGATCCGTCGTGCAGCTTCAATGCCATCGAAGCCGGGCAGATCGAGGTCGAAAAGGCGCCTTCTGTTCTCACCACGGCTGTGCGGGAATGGGGAAAGTGAAGGAGTTACCTGGACTGTCGTTGCCCACACTGCACGCCGGTACGTAACGGCTTGCTGAATAAAGGTAAGGACAAGCAGACACACAGCTGGCGGTACTGCAGGTTAGTGGGCCGCTTCATACTGGGCCAGAAGATCTGCTCCTACCCGGCCGCGGTTGTTGACGTTAATCCCTTGTTCCTGCGCCCACGCCCGGACCTGGGCTGTGGTGGGGCCGCTGGTCCGGGCTGGTGTTCGCTTGGCCGTGCCGCTGTTGCGCTGCTTCCTGCCGGCCATGATGTAGGGCTCCAGGATGGACCTTAGCTCAGCTGCGTGGATGGCGTTGAGGTCGATCTCGTACGTGGTGTCGTCGAGCTGGAAGCTCACGGTCTCCACAGCCTCTGTGCCGTCAAGGTCGTCTTCAAGGACTGTGATCAGTTTTGTAGCCATCCGAAGGAGACTACCAGCGCTAGAGCGGAGAGCAGGAAGAGGAGCTCCCACGTCGGGAATCGCCCGTGACAGAGTGCAGTTTTACTGGCGGCCAAGAGTGCCCTACAGCCACTTACGGTGCTTGAAGGACAGGTAAAGGACAATGCCCATCACCAGCATGAGTGCCAGTGCAAAGGGGTAGCCAAGGACCCAGTCTAATTCGGGCATGTAATTGAAGTTCATGCCGTAAACGGTGCCGACGAGGGTGGGGGCGAACAGGATCGCGGCCCAAGAGGAGATCTTTTTGACTTCCTCGTTCTGGGCGAGGCTGGACTCTGTGAGGTGGCGCATCTCTTCGTTTTGCCGCTGGCCCACCAGCGCTGCATTAACGGTCAGGGCATTCTGCAGTAGGGCCCGGAACCCGTCGACTCGTTCCACCAGTCGCAGGACGTGGTCGTGAACGTCCCGGAGTCGTCGCTGCAGCTCTAAGTCCAGGGCGTACTTGTCGATCCGCGGAGCAGGGCTTCGAGCATTCCGCGCAGCGGGTGGGTGGCCCGCTGGAATTCTATGACTTCACGGGACAGTTCATAGATGCGGCGGGTGACGTCGGGGTTTGAGCCGAACAGCTCGTCCTCAATCTCGTCTATGTCGTTCTCCAGGCCGGCCACGACGGGTTCGTACTGGTCCACGACTTCGTCCAGGATCGCGTACAACACTGCCTGAGGTCCCAGGGTCAGGAGCTCCGGATCAGTCTCGAGCCGCTGACGGACGCGCTTCAGGTCCGGAGACTCGGCATGGCGGATGGTCACGGCAAAGTCAGGGCCAATGAAGACGTGCAGTTCACCGAATTCGACCTTTTCAACCTCATCGAGGTACCTCGCTGGCCGCAGGACAGTGAAAAGGGTTTCACCATAGCGTTCCAGCTTGGACCGCTGGTGCCCGTGCAGGGCGTCCTCGACAGCAAGCTCATGAAGGCTGAACTCTGCGGCGACTGACTGAATTTCCGCTGGCTCCGGCCGGTACAAACCGATCCACGCCATACCGCGCCGTTCACGCATCACCTCATACGTCTCGTCCAGGTTCCGCGGGTTATCAGTCCTGTGTCCGTTGACGTAAACGGCGTTATCCACCATCGTCATGATTGAAGCCTTCCTCGGGGGAATCTGCGGGTGGTCCATTGCCGAACCGCTGGCAGCAGCCGACCACCGGTGAAAATACCCGTAACGCACAAAGTTGCCCGTTCACTGTACCGGGCGGGGGATGGCGCTGCCCCGATGATGAGCCGTTCCTCAGGCAGACGGTAGAGGCCGAGCCCGGCTGAGAGGGTGAGGGCTGAGGGCTGAGGCGACTGTGTGGGTGCCGATGCGGCCGCTGAACATAAGCAGCAGCAGCATGATGCCGGAAACGACTGCGGCAATGCCCAGCAGTGCAACTGTCCTCATCCTGCCATCGCGGCCCTGCTGCCCGGCGAGGTCAGAAGCTTCGAGTCACTTGTCTCCTCGCCGGATCAGCGTGCAGACGGGAAGGGTCAGAATCCAGACAATCCCGGCCAACGTCAGAAGGATGGTGAAGGCGGCGAGCTGCCCAATAAACATCAAAGCAGCCACTGCCAACGTTCCCGCGTATGTCAGCGCGAAGGAAAGCGTTGCAGGATCAAACATCAAAAGCCGTCTCCGGAAATAGTTGGGGAGGTAAGGAGGTGCCGGGAGGGGGAAACACATTCCCGGTCCCGGCAATTATCTCCTGGGACAAGCGGAGGCAGTCGCCGGTGGACTCGCGTAACGGCCGTACCGGCGCAGCTGCCTCCGTACCTCCGGCTAATGACGGTCCTTCAGGAGGTCCTGATCTTATGCGGTTGAACGTGCTCAGCCGCCGGGGCCAAGGGGTGGCTGCCCGGCCTAATAACAACTGCAAGCTAAGACGCTTCAGGCCCGTCCAGCGGCGAGCATCCCCTTTATCCTGATCGACGACAGGTTTGCGTCAGCCGTAAGGCTCAGCACGTGGCGCTCTCGACCCCTCGATCCGTCGGCGTGTATCTTTCCTCAGTCCGGCTGGTTGTGGTTGCACTGTTACCGACCGGCGGCGGGACGGCGTTAGGACTGGGACCCGCCTGTACCGGCTGGACCAGCAGCGGCACCGGTGCCAGTTCCGGCTGCTGCGTCTCCTCTGCTGACCAGTATTTTCCGGGACGCCGTCCCTGCGTTTTCCGGCAGCGGGATGCGGACCTCGAGGATCCCGTCATCGTAGGTCGCACGGATGTCACTCTCGTTGACGGGTCCTGGCAGGCCTACGGTGCGGGAGAAGGTGCCGTACCTGAACTCAGAGCGGTATCCGTCCTTGTCCTTGTGTTCGGACTTCTCCTCATTGCGTACGTTGATCCGCAGGTCGTTGCCGACAAGCTCAATGTCGACGTCGTTCTGAGGATCGATTCCCGGGACCTCGGCCCTGACCACCATGGACCCGGCGTCACGGTATTCCTCAACCCGAAGCCAGGAAGCCATGTCCCCTTCCAGGAACCGGCGAAAGGGTTCAGTGATGTCAGCGCCACCCCAGCGCATTATGTTGGCCATCGCGGCCACCTCCTTCTCTTCTGCCCGGTCCCACGGCAACCGTACAACCGGCGCCGGGACCCCATTTGACACCAGTATGCCCATGAAGCCCCTGATGATCAGGGCTTCCTGCGGACCTGCTAGAGTTCCGCGGCAGGTCCGTCCAAGCCGCGCGGACCCTCACGGAACATGTGCTCGAAAGCCATTTCATCGGCCGTCAGGACCAGCAGATCCAGGAGCTCGGCCTCACACAGCCCTGAGGCCTCGCTGACTTCCGCCAGGGACGAGGTCCCGCTGGCGAGCAAAGCCGAGGCCGATCCCCGCAACGCCGCATACGCGGCGTCCAGGGTAGCCTCCGCGGTCCCGATCACTGTTGCCAGAGACCGCAGCAGGTCAAGTTCTGCGCTCATTGCTGCTCCTCCCGCGCGTTCAGGAATTGCTGCCCGTCCTGGATCTACTCCCTGGCTCGGCCGGCGAGAGCGTAGGAACGACTTTCCTCGTCCTTGCCCGTGCGCAGGACCTTCAGCGCACCGGCCCACGCGATGACCTGGTCAAGCAGGGTCTGCAGGTTCTTCTCGGCACCCTCTGACGGCGTGAAGGTCCGGTAGTTTTCAAACTCAGTGGCCAGGGGCAGGGCGACCTGGGCGCGGACGTCCGCCAGGTGCAGCTCCCCGGCAATGGCCCGCAGGTGCTCTGCCGCGCGGGTACCGCCGGCGCTGCCGTAGCTGACGAAGCCGGCGGACTTGTTGTTCCATTCCCTGTATAGGTAGTCAAGGGCGTTCTTCAACGCCCCGGGAATCGAATGGTTGTACTCACCGGTGACAAAGATGTAGCCATCGAAAGCGGCGACCGCGTCGGACCAGGCCTTGGTGTGCCCATGGCTGTTCATCCCGGTGGAGGGCGGCAGCGGCTCATCCAGCAGCGGCAGATTGAAGTCGGCCACGTCCAGGACCTCGAACGCCGCGTCCCCGCGCTCCTGCGCCCGTGCCTGCACCCAATCGGCCACAGCCCTTCCCAGCCGCCCCGGTCGCGTGCTCCCCAGCACGATGGCTATACGAATCATGACGGAACTCCTTTCCGATGCCTCCTTGGTCCGCCAAATAAACAATCCCGACCCCGAAAATCTTCCAGCCTTCCATCACGATTTTCCAGGTATAACAGGGCAATCGCAGGGTATAAGGCGCGGCGTTGCCAGGTCTCGTTGACTTTATGGAAGTTCAGGATGGTGTCGAGTCGAACACGGACCACTGCTTAAGGGAAGGATGCCTGAGCCCTGATCCCGCCTGCACGCCGTTAGGCGCAGTGGCGCTTTTGATTGAACCCAACCGCCCACGAGGCAAGGCTACAGCTAAGGCATCCTTCCCGGCTGTTAGGCACTAATTTGCTGCTGTGCGCCTGCTCCGGACGTGACTTCAATCTTCCGCGGCTGGGCCTTCTCCGCCACCGGAATGCGGACCGTGAGGACGCCACTATCGTAAGCTGCCTTCACCTTGCCTGTATCGAGCGCTTCGCCCAGAATCAGCTGTCGGCTAAAGACACCGCGCGGGCGCTCAGCAGCGAGCAATTCGGCACCTTCACCAAGATTGTCCTTTCGCTCGGCCCGGATGGTCAGAACGTTTTGCTCAACCTTCACATCCAGCGATCCCGTATCGACGCCGGGCAAATCCACCGCGACCACGAACTCCTTGCCGTCGCGCCAGGCATCCAATGCCATCGCCGCTGGGCGCGCCGCAGTGCCGAGCACCTGCTGCGTCAACCGGTCGAACTGGCGGAACGGATCACTCATCATCAACATGACATACCTCCTTTGATCAATAAATGACCGGACATATCTATGTCGGCTGATATAGATTTTCTATCACTGAGGTTTGAGACTTGCAAGACCGGTTCGTCAGTAAAAGCACCACATGCAAGCCGCCTCCTGAAATGTGGCGTTAGTTCCGGAATCCTTCCGTCCCATCGTCGACCGCGAGCCGGACGTGCTGGGCCGAAAGACCCAATGGGGTAAAGGCGGCCTCATCACGCTCTGCCATGTCACTGGAATACGACCCGTTCCCCTGGATGTTTCCTCATGTATAAGACCGGGGCGCCTTCACCGGCCGGCAGCCTTCGTTCGGCGCGGCAGCCTGAGGACAAAGCGCGGCCTGCGCCGGACAGCGGGAGGCAAGGTACCCACTTCGTTGTCGCTGATGCTGCATTGGACCTGGGTTGTTGTCATCCTCACAATGGAATCCCTGGCCACAAATCGGCGCCCCTCCTTAGTTGTCACAACGATGCCGTGCAGAATACTCCCCGTTGCGTCGTCCAAAACCTTGTCCACTGCTCCGAAACGCAGCCCGGAGGCGGAGAGGACCGGCGTTCCTTTTCTCAATGCCGTATAGGCAATCGGTGTTCCTTCCCCACTCACCATGCACTCCCTTACCTGACGGAGCCACCCACGGCGGCGCCCTTACTGCGAACTTGCACCAATAGGAGGTTCGCCACGACAAGGCATAGCCCTGCCCATGACTTGCCCGACGGACGACCTAGAAAAGACCGGGCGGTCACCGGAAGGAAGTTTTCCTGCCAGCAGCTGTAGAACAGGCGCCTTACTGCCTTTGGAAGCGGAAGCGGCAACTCAACGCACTTTTGGCCGCCCAAACCCATGCCCAGCGCTCCGTCTGCCCAGTGGGCCGGGCTTACCCGGCAGATCCTGGTCATCAGGGCATAGGCCCTGCATGTGCCGCCCCGCGCCCGAGTTTTAGAACGGTTCCTCGCGTGCGTCCGGGTAATCCTCTTCGTCATAGAAGGGAGGCGCCGCGGCCTGTTCGATCAGATCTGCTTCCGAGGCCTCAAGTCCTGCATCCTCTGCAGTCACCCTGCGGCCCGTCCCGTAGGGCAGCACGTCTGTACGCTGCTCGATGACATCCGCTTCCGGGGCCTCGGCGGGCAGCGAGCCCACGTCGATTTCTTCGGTGCCTTCAGGCAGAACAGGTATCTGCTGCTCGAACGCGTCAGCTTCCGGCGCTTCTGGCCGTGATCCACGGTTCATTTCTTCCTCCTGTCACCTCCAGTGCTGATTCCCCGGTCCAAGGACGTGCACCGGGAGATCCGGACTTCGCACCTCCTTGCATTAGTTTGGCACCGGCACCCAAAAAAATCAGCGGCCACCTGGGAACACTTTTGCTGGTGGCACCCAAGGCACCGGCGGCACCGGAAACAACGTCCCAACCTGGTGAACGGGAAGGTGCCCAGCGACACCGCCCCGGGGGCGCCGTAGTCTGCCACCGCCCAAGATTCCGTTCAGGACTGACAAGCCCGGGACGTTCCGGTTTCAGAAGCCGAACGGAGAGGCCCAAAATGCGGCAAAGCCCTCGTCCCATCTGGTTATCTTCGTGATGATGGGTGCCACCTATGACGGCAGTAAAGTGGGGCAGCCTGAATTTCAGGTCCATCCAATGTTTCCCTGGCCAGCAGGCTCCCCAACCGAAATGAACATACTAAAGACGGGCCGGCCGCGGCCTGATGGTAGATGGCGTCCGCCGTGGCCCTTGGTGTGGTTGGATGGGAGCACTTTCGATAGGGAGGTGAACGTGGAGGTCTGGACGGGTAGTTCTTATCCGCTGGGTGCCACCTATGACGGCAGCGGGACAAACTTTGCTCTTTTCAGCGAGGTGGCAGCAGAGGTGTATCTGTGCTTGTTTGATGACTCCGGGCTGGAGCAGCGGATCCGGCTCGAGGCTGTGGATGGGTTCGTGTGGCACTGCTACCTTCCGCACGTCCTGCCCGGGCAGCTCTACGGTTACCGGGTGGACGGCCCCTACGACCCGGCCCTGGGCCTGCGCTGTAACGTGAACAAGCTCCTGATGGACCCCTACGCCAAAGCCATGAGTGGAACCATCAACTGGGGCCAGACAATGTTCTCCTACAACTTCGGAGATCCTCATTCCTTCAACGCCCAGGATTCGGCACCTGACGCGATGCGGTCAGTGGTGATCAGCCCCTTTTTCGACTGGCAGCATGACCGGCCGCCGAAGGTCCCCTACAACGACACGGTGATTTATGAGGCCCACGTGAAGGGTCTGACCATGACCCATCCCGAGGTCCCGGAGAAGGAACGGGGAACCTACGCCGGCATCGCGCACCCCGCCGTGATCGAGCACCTGCAGAAGCTGGGCGTCACGGCCATTGAGCTGATGCCTGTACACCAATTTGTCCAGGACAGCGTGCTCCAGGAAAAGGGGTTAAGCAATTACTGGGGATACAGCACCATCGGGTTTTTCGCCCCGCACGAAAGCTACAGCTCCAGCACCCGCCCGGGGCAGCAGGTGCAGGAGTTCAAGGCGATGGTCCGTTCCCTGCATAGTGCCGGCATCGAAGTGATCCTCGACGTCGTCTACAACCACACAGCCGAGGGCAACCACCTTGGCCCCACACTGTCCTTCAAGGGCATCGACAACAGGGCCTACTACCGGCTCATGGACCAGGACCAGCAGCACTACCTCGACTACACAGGGACCGGAAACACCCTGAACGTCCGACACCCCCACGCCCTGCAATTACTGATGGATTCGCTGCGGTACTGGGTGCTGGAAATGCACGTGGACGGTTTCCGTTTCGACCTCGCCGCCGCCCTCGCCCGCGAATTCTACGAAGTAGACCGGCTCTCCAGCTTCTTCGACCTCGTGCAGCAAGATCCCGTGGTCTCCCAGGTCAAGCTCATCGCCGAACCATGGGATGTCGGACCCGGTGGCTACCAGGTAGGCAACTTTCCTCCGCTGTGGACGGAGTGGAACGGGAAGTACAGAGATGCCGTCCGCGACTTCTGGCGCGGGGCGCCGGCCACCCTTGGGGAATTCGCATCCCGGCTGGCCGGTTCCGCCGACCTCTACGAAAGCTCCGGCCGCCTGCCCGTGGCCTCCATCAACTTCATCACCGCCCACGACGGATTCACCCTTCGCGACCTCGTCACCTACAACGAAAAACACAACGAGGCCAACGGGGAAAACAACAATGACGGCGAATCCCACAACAGGTCCTGGAACTGCGGGGTGGAGGGCTCCACAACAAACCCCGAGATCCTCGCCCTGCGGGCCAAACAGCAGCGTAATTTCCTTGCCACGCTATTCCTCTCCCAGGGCGTTCCCATGGTCGTGCACGGCGACGAGCTGGGAAGAAGCCAGCAGGGCAACAACAATGCCTACTGCCACGACTCACCCCTGTCATGGATCGACTGGGAAACACCGGATCAACCACTCATCGAGTTTCTCGCAGCCGCCAGCGCCCTCCGCCGCGAACATCCCACGTTCCGCCGCAACCGCTTTTTCAACGGACGTCCCACCCGGCGAACCCTGAACCAGCCCCTGCCGGACATCGTCTGGCTCAACACCGACGCCTCCGAAATGGTCCCCGAAGACTGGGACAACCCCCTCGCACGTGCACTAGGGGTGTTCTACAACGGCGACGCCGTAGGCCGCGACCACCGCAACCGACCGATCCGTGACCACCACTTCCTGCTCTACTGCAACTCCGGGGACAGTCCCGTGGTCTTCAAACTGCCTGGCCCCGACTATTCAAAAGCATGGGAACCACTGATCGACACCGCCGGAGAACGAGCCGGCCAAGGCTTTATAGGGGCCAACGGAACCGTGGAACTGGAGGGAAAATCACTCCTGGTCCTCCGCGCCTACACACAACCAGCAAAGAACCCCGACAACTCGGTGGCAGCATCGGTGGCGTCGCTGACAAACCCCACAAAGGACAGCACCAAAAATCTAAAAACGCCGCTACAACCCGAGCGCAGCTAGGGCCGATCACCCAACTCAGGCCGTGAATAGGGCGAGCCGACACGAACCTCCGCACACTCGTCGACAGCCTTCCGCAAGACGCCGATAGCGCCTGCCGGATGGACGGTTACGTGATCGAAAACGGTTAAGTGGCAACTGGGTGAGGGATCCCTACCAGCACGCGAACCGGTCGGACGCACTGGTTCTCTGCAGGGCAGATTTCCCAGTCGTCCGCGCCGCCTGTGCAGTGCCCACTAAGGCTGTGCTCATAGAATTCGGACGGGTGCCAGGAGGCCCCCGTCCTGAGAGCCTTCAGCTTGTCCCTGCAGGGCAAAACCAGAGCACTGGGCCGCGGCCGCAAAGAACGTCAGGTGCCCGAAAAGGGGACCCTGACTGCTGCCGGAGGTACTTTACTAGCGCCGGTTCCGCGGCGTTCCTGAATCGTGCGGGAGGATCTGCGTGAAGAACTGTCACCTTTCGGAGACCGTCGGCCCACACTGCTTGTCGCCAGTGCCGATCCCGGATACTCATTGCTCACCTTCCGGAGATAGTTGAGGAAAAGCCACCTCGGGCGTAGGAATTTAAACTCGCCGGGCGAGGTATTTTAAGATGCTTCGCCGATGGGATGAACACCTTTTGTGGATACCGACCGACCATCCCCGTAGAACCACTGAACGGAGATAGTTGAAAAAATGACCAATACTGCAAAGGACGAGACCGAAGAGAGAGTCAAGGAAGCTGCTGTGACCGGGAACGCCCTCGGCCTGAGTGCCAGCCAGGTCATTGCCGGCGGCGCCGCCGCCGCAGTGGCTTCCATCATTGGCGGGCACCTCGGTCTGACAGGAACCGTCGTCGGTGCCTTCATTTTCAGCGTTATATCGGCCGTTGCGCTGCCGCTGTTCCGCGCCTCTCTGGAAAAGAGCCACGCCCAGCTCAAACGCGTCATGCCCAGACGCGGGACCGGGGCAGTCCGGACAACGCCACCGCAAAGTGTCCCCAGGACCGTGCGGGCAACATCTGGCAAGGTCTCCGCTGCGCAGCTGCTGCCGGATCGGGCCTTGGGAACTCTTGCCGGTGTGCAGCATGCGCCCGGCAAGTCACCCAGAGTCCCAAAGGCCCGGAGTGCTGTCGGTGGAACAGCCCTCATCTTCCTTGTTGGTCTGGGGTCAATTCTTGGCTTCCAGTCAGCCACGGGCCTGGCCCTCTCGGAGGGGACCGGTGCCCTCCAGTCGGGTGTTTCCATGGTCGTCTCAGACGCTACTGAGAACAAAGTCGCTCCACCCTCGGACCCGACACCAAACGCGCCGACAGAAGAATCGGGCACTGTGCCACTGGATTCAGCCACCGAGCCCGCTGAACAGCCAACACCGACACCCACCCGCACAAGCCACCCCGATCCAAGCGCGAAGCCCACGGCACCGGTAAGCACGAACGCCCCGGCACCTCCGAGTCTGCCCCGCCCGCTGGTGACGTCCAGTACCGTGCCTACCAGATAGATTTCCTTGGCTGCAGGCTGGAGTGCCGCCTGTTGCTACCGGGAATCTTCCACGACTCCTCTACGGGCAGAGAAGCGCGGGCCCAAGGAGTTGTACGGGCTTCTCCTCTGGCCGTGCGGGGTCGCAGTGCAATTTTGTGGGTTCGTCAGCCAGGGCAGGAGGGCATGGAATATGGCGCCGCCTGGCCGGGTTTAGCAGTGGTCCCTTGATTGATTGGAAGTGAAGGAGAATCCGAATGTCCGTTGACTACGACGCGCCCCGGGTAACGGCCGAAGACGAGGCCACCGAATCCCTCCAGGAGCTTAAGACAGAGGCTGCCACCCCTAAAGGGGCTGTCATCGACGTCGATGAGGCCGATCTTGCCGAGGCTTTCGAGCTGCCTGGCGCCGATCTTTCCGGTGAGGAACTCCTGGTTCAGGTCATCCCGGTCCAGGCGGATGAATTCACCTGCATGTCCTGTTTCCTTGTCCACCACCGCAGCCAACTCGCCAAGGAAAGGGACGGAAACAAGTACTGCTGCGAATGCGAGGACTGAAGCCTTGACGGCGGGCAGGGACGGTAGCTAGAAACGTGAACACCGAAAGTTGTGGATATCGGAGGTGAATCGTGAACGAACCGGCGGGCCATCAAAACAGGCTGGGCCAGAACGCGCATGGGTCCCGCTCTGGTTCCTGGCCCAGGGTGCCGTGGCGGACCGAGGGCCTGCCCGCGGCCCGGCACGATCGTGGCAAACGAGGCCAGTGGTGGCGGACTCTGCTGATTGTTCTGCTGTACGTGGCTGTGTTCGCTGTCCTGACGGTCCAGGACCAGCAAAACCAGCCTCAATCCGTTTCCTACACCGAATTTAAGGCGCAGGTGCGGGCGAACAACATTGCGGAGATCTTCGCGAAGGGCCAGAGCATTGAGGGTACCCTGCGCAGCGGAAGGCCCCTGCCCGGCAGCGACGGCAGGAACTACAGCCAGTTCACGACCGAGCGCCCTCTCTTCGCCGATGACAACCTTCTCAGTGCACTCGAACAAAACAACGTCACGGTCCGCGCCACCCCGCTCGTTGAGGAACGCGGTGTTCTGACAAACCTGCTGATTTCGGTGGCTCCCATCGCGCTTCTGGTCCTCTTCTACCTGTGGCTGTTCAAAAAGCAGTCAGGCATGCTCGGAACAGGCGGATTAGGTGCGGGGAAAAAGTTTCGACCCGTGGACCCCGACAAGGTCCGGGTGACGTTCAAGGACGTAGCCGGTATCGATGAGGTCGAAGCGGAAATTTCTGAAGTCGTTGATTTCCTCAAAGACCCCAAAAGATACCAGGCCATCGGCGCCAAACCGCCCAAAGGCGTCCTGCTCAGCGGGCCGCCGGGGACCGGAAAGACCTTGCTGGCACGGGCCACCGCCGGTGAGGCCGGGGTACCGTTCTTCCACGCAAGTTCCTCCGAATTCATCGAAATGGTCGTCGGCGTCGGAGCCAGCCGGGTGCGGGAGCTTTTCCAGGCCGCCCGCAATGCTGCCCCTTCCATCATTTTCATCGATGAAATCGACGCGATCGGGCGCAAGCGAAGCGGCTCCCTGACCGTAAGCGGACATGATGAACGCGAACAAACGCTGAACCAGATCCTCACCGAAATGGACGGATTCTCCTCGTCCGAAGGAATCGTTGTCCTGGCAGCAACAAACAGGCCCGACGTCCTGGACCCCGCCCTGCTGCGCCCGGGCCGGTTCGACCGCTCCATCACCGTCCACGCACCAGATCAGCCCGGCCGTGCCCAGATCCTGCGCGTCCACGCCGGAAACGTCAAGCTAGCCGCGGATGTGGACCTTGACGCGATCAGCCGCATCACCCCCGGGATGACCGGGGCCGAACTGGCCAACCTCGTCAACGAGGCAGCACTGCTGGCCGTCAAACGCTCCCGCCCCGCGGTCACCCAGCGCGACCTGCTTGACGCGCTGGAAAAGGTCCAGCTCGGCACCGTCAGGAACGTGGTCATGCCCGCCGAGGAACGCAGGCGCACCGCCTACCACGAGTCCGGGCACGCTCTGCTGGGAATGCTCGAGCCCGGCGCCGACCCTGTCCGGAAGATCTCGATCATCCCGCGCGGCCGTGCACTCGGTGTCACCCTTTCCACGCCCGACACAGACCGGTACGGGTACGACGAAAACTACCTCAAGGGCAGAATCGTCGGCGCACTGGGCGGCATGGCGGCAGAAGAGCTCGTCTTCGGGGTCGTCACCACCGGAGCCGAAAGCGACCTGCAGACCAGCACCCACCTGGCCCGGATGATGGTCGGACGGTGGGGCATGTCTAAACGCATCGGGCCCGTCCAGGTCCTCCCCGAGGAAGGGGACCCCCGCGCCGCCGGCGTCTCCGAAGGCATGCTGGACCTCGTCGCCGAAGAAGTCCGTGCCCTGGTCGAGCAATGCCATCAGCGCGCACTGGCCCTCCTGCAGGAAAACCGCTGGCGCCTGGACAAACTCGCCGAACGACTCCTGGAACAAGAAACCCTCGAAGAACAGGAAATATACGAAATCGCAGGCCTTCACCGCATCCCGGCAACCGCCTCCACCACACCCCAGATAACAACCGCGCTATGAGGGAACGCCGATAGCCCGCTGGTCATAGTTCTTCGGGGTGGCTGCTATTAAAGTCGATCTAGTGGGAATCTGCCGTCGAGGGCAAACTTCACCGGCGGGTACAGGCCGTCGGCGCAGGTTCAGCTATCCAGTGACCCGGCCCGCCAGCACCACGCTGCTGCCGGACCCGTTGTGGAGGGCGGTACTGATGTGCTCCGCGCACCCGGCCCTGAAGGGCCAATCTGTGCACTCAAGCCAGCGTCGAAATCAGTACTGCGGCTTGCTGCCGATACGCTAGAAGCCCAATTCTTCAACCGCGGATGTTTCCGCCAGACAAAAGGCAGGTGTGCGACAGAATGTTTTTCACAGGCGATAAATGGATCGCCGTCGTTCTCCAGATCGGGATCACCATAGGTCTGGGGGCCGTGGCTTGGGGTGTGGCCCGCTGGGTTATTTCCCGCATCGTGCGGCGGGTCAGCAACGGTTACGCGATGCTGAGGAAGCCCCACTTTCGCTGGGCGCAGCCCGTACTGCGGACACTGGATCACGAACGCAGGGTCCAGCGGGCAGAAACCATTGGATCACTACTGACTAGCACTGTTGCGGTCCTTATCGTGGTGACTGTGATCATTTACACACTCGGCGCTCTGGATGTAAACATCGCACCGCTACTCACGAGCGTCGGGATCTTAGGCGTCGCGATCGGCTTCGGCGCTCAGCAGCTTATCCGTGACTTCCTGGCAGGGATCTTCATTACCCTGGAAGACCAGTACGCCATCGGTGACGTAATCGAGACCAGCGAAGTTGTCGGAACCGTGGAGTCGGTGGGTCTCCGTATTACCCGTGTCCGGACCGAGGACGGAGCCGTCTGGTACTTGCGGAACGGAGAGATACTGCGGGTCGGAAACCACTCACAAGGCACCTACACGCCCTCCACGGACGGCATGTCACCAGAAAAGGTTTCGGCCCAGGCGGGAAGCTAAGGCCACAGAAAAATGGGACACCTGTCAGGTTGGGGTGTGCACCAACTGGGCGAACTCGCGTCCAACGGCGCTCCAAGGGTGCAGGACGCTGCCCGCACATGGGGCGCATGAGCGCTGGCGGCCCGGGCAGGAAGGTAGCCGGTGGGCTGCGTCAGACCGTTCCCGGTACGGATTCTTGCCGGTTCGTGGGTTGCCGGTTTGGCTGGGACGTCAGGCGGTGACCATGGCGAAGGCCAGGATCAGTTCGGTGATGTCTCCGGCGTAGTACATCAGTTCTCCCGCCTGGCGCAGTTCGGCGGCAGTGGCGGTGACCGTGACGTACAGGCCGGCGTAGAGCAGCTGGGAGATGATGGCGTGCGCGGCGATCGCCACGCCCAGGATGACGAGTCTGGCCGGGACTGTGTCCGTGGACAGCGCTGCCAAGGGCAGCGGCTCGGCCTTCACCGGTTCCGTCTTTCCTGCTAGCGGCAAGGAGAACTTGAGCTTTTACGGCTTCAATTCCTCCGTCACACGGTTGAGGATCGACACGAACCCTTCCTGCGTGGGGACCGTGCTGACCTCTGTTAACGGTGAACCCTCCATTATCATCCTTGATTCGGACGCGCGTACGGACGGGAAGGTGCCCGTCCTCACGGTGGCAACAGCATTCGCCGTGGATGACGGTAAAAAAGTTTGGGTCCTACAGAAGTGCCAGGTCCCTCCACCGGCGGCCTGATCTCGCCAACACTTTCAAAGGACTCACCGCCGAGAAAGCGCCCGGCACAGTGCTCGTTGCCGATACCGGTGCAGTGCGCCCGGCCGGGAACAACGCTGTACGAGCATCACGGCACCGTTCTGCTCGGCAACGGTCCGGCCCTGTCCGCCGTCGACGCGGCTCCGGCCAGGTGTTGTGGAGCTCCAGCGACCTCCACCGGCCGCCTGGGGCGGACCGTGGGGAGAGGATTGAGCAACCAACAGATCAACCAGGAGATGGTGCTGGCAGAACCATCACAGAAACCAACTCAGCGCGGCCGCGATGGGACAACTTGCGGGGGCCGAACCTCTCCCACAGTTGCCGGTTGGGCTTTGGCCCGGTGAGGTAACCGACGGAATAAGCCCTTGACGATTGGCCCCGACACTCTCCAGACTCACTTCTAAGGGGTTGATCGGATTGACCTTCTTTTCAGTCCCTTTTTATCGGGGCCTTCTGGGGCTATTGCCGCCAGAGGGACCACTATCGCCGGTTGCAATCCGTTTTGAGGGGTTGCGAACGGGGTAGGAACCAGGCTGCTCCTACCCCTCTCGGTTGCCCTCGCCATCGCGCATCTAATTCTGTCCTTCGCAGGCTGGCCGCACCGGCCCCCTCCACCCCCACCGCTGACCGTTTCGGGGCTGCCTGCAGAACCATCAACAGGGCCTTGTGGGGCTTTTGGTAAGTGTGCTTAGCTTATTTCACCGCCGGTTCCTCCGTAACCCCTGATATGGGCCCGGCTGGTTGGTTGCACATAGGACGTGCCTAAGCAGACGGACGTCTCGTCAAGGGAACTCCCTGGCGCCCCGTCGAGGGAATCCCGCACCTTTCCCCAAAACAAAGAACGATACTTTTCAGGAGCACACCCGAATGCTGATCCGTACAGACCCTTTCCGTGAACTGGACCGGCTCGCACAGCAGGTCATCGGAACTCATGCCCGCCCTGCCGCCATGCCCATGGACGCGTGGCGTGACGGCAACGAGTTCGTTGTCGAGTTTGACTTGCCCGGCGTGGACCCGGGGTCCATCAATGTGGACGTTGAACGGAACGTCCTGACCGTGCACGCCGAACGCAAATCCAGGTCAGGGGAGAACACCGAGATGATTGCCTCCGAACGCCCCTGGGCACGTTCAGCAGGCAGGTGATCCTAGGCGACAGCCTCGATGCCGACAACGTCAAAGCAAGTTATGACGCCGGTGTGCTAACTATGCGCATCCCGGTGGCCGAGAAGGCCAAGCCCCGCAAGATCGAAATCAGCCAAGGCTCCCAGGCACCGCAGATCGCCGCCTAAAGGGACTGGAGGTTTCTCGGCAGCGCTTTTGGAGCTGCCGAGAAACCCCGCTCCGGTCCAGTACTTCTTCAGGACATAAAAGACGAGTGTGAGGGAATGAGAAAAGTTACCACGGGATCCGAAAGTTCCCTGGCCGGTTCCTCGACCGGCCGTAGTACCAAGTCAGTGCTTCGCGAGTTCAGCAATTATGCCGAGGCCCAGCAATTGGTGGACCGGCTCTCCGATGCCGGTTTTCCCGTCGAACACGTACAGATCGTAGGAACCGGGATCCGCAGCGTCGAGCAAGTCACCGGCCGCCTGACCAAGGGCAAGGCCGCTCTCTATGGCGCCGGCAGCGGGGCCTGGTTGGGCCTGCTGATCGGGCTGATCTTCGGGCTGCTCACCGTGGGGCCGGTATGGATTATGATCCTGCTAATCAGTCTGGTCCTGGGCGCCTTTTGGGGAGCTGCCTTTGGATTCATCGCACACGGGGCAACCAGAGGACAGCGTGATTTCAGCAGCATCCATGCCCTCGAAGCAGAGCAGTATGCAGTACTGGTCAGCGACCAGCACTTGAACGAAGCGTCCCGGCTGGCTACAGCCTGACAAAAGCCAGACAGGAAACCAGGCACACTGCGAGGGACTCATGGGAAACGTACAGGGCCCTTGTTCCTCATCGGCGATGCATGACCGAAACCTTGAATCCCGTTCAAAAACCCTGACTGTCATTGATGGGGTCGCACGGATCTACCTGATCCGCTCTCCATTAGCCATTGGCGCCTCCACCGTCAACCCTTTGGCCCCGGCAGGACGGCGGTCGTACTGCCGCCCAAGTCTGTCACAGCCGGTCCTGCTCGCTGACAATGGAAAAGAACAGGGCATCCGGAAGTGGCCTTAGGAGCCAATTGTGTGTCAGGAGCTGGATCGGGTGTAGGCGGCGGCGCGGACGACGTCCTCGTCTTCGAGTCCGGCTCCCAGTGCTCCGCCGATGGTGGCCAGGCTCGCAGTGAGCCAGCTGAGCTTCGCGTAGTCCAGGACATCTACCGGGCGCCCTGCGACACCGGTCAGCACCCCCTCGTCAACGAGCAGGAACGCCCCGACCAAGGACAGAATGAACAGGGCCAGATAGAACACCAAGACGCCGATGACCACGGTCGCGGCGGTAGCCAGATTGAACAGGGTTACCTGCTCGCGCTGGGCCCGCCGCCGGGGACGCTCCCACAACCCGCCCCCCAGGATCAGGGTTGCACTCACCGTTACGATTGCCATGACCGCCAGCAATGCCAGACGGACTGGTCCGTAGGCCAGGGCAAGGAGCCACAAGTCGGAGGCCACGAGCGTCAAAACCCCGGTGGCCGCTGCCACGACCAGCGCCCGTGACAGCCTCGCGATGAAGGCCCAGGGGCGGTTGGCGCGGATCATGCCCAGCAGCAACCGCACGTTGCCGCTCAGCACCCTGGCCGTGAACTGCACGACATTGTCTTCCGGGCGCTCTTCCAGGTCAGTGGATAACTGGTGTGCTCTGCGGGCGAGGTTCTGCTGGGCATCGACGTCGGCGACGTTGTAGTCCAACAGTTGCCCAACGACCTTCACGGTGGTGTCCTGCGCTTTTTGCCGCAGGTGCCTGGCTCCCAGGGCGGGGACGGCAACCAGTCCTACCCCATGCACGGGGCTCAGCTGGGTGAGCACCGGGCGCCGGCCATCCTTCAGCGGTATCTCGGTGAGCACCACGGCCAGATCCCAGCCTTCCTCCAGCACCCGGTCCCGGGCTGCCTCGAGCAGGTTCAGGGTCGCGGTCGGTGGACTTACCAGCCTGTCCTCGCCGACCGTTACCTCCCAGCGCACCCCGGGATGATGCTGTGTCAGGGCCTCGTGTACCGCGGTGCTGATGTCCGGGCCGAGCACCTCCGTCAAAGGTGGCGAGACCAACAGGCCGATGAGCAGTTCAGAGTCTTGCTGCAGATCGGCAGGTTCGGAGGAGGATTGGAAAGGCTTGCTATTCACCCATCTATGGTGACGCAACAACTGCCCGACCGCCATCAGCGGCGGTCGATACCCGATGGTAGAGGAGCAGCAACCGTGTCATGCTCCAGGTGGTGGCGTTCATGCTCCCTGCGATGATGCTATTGCTGCACGGTAGGATCTGTGGAAAGCCCGAGGGCCCCCAGGCGGCGGGTTTTCTTACACACCGCTGGGGGCGCTGAAGGGTTCGTTGCGCTGCGTTTGTTCAGAACCATGCGCAGGTATTCAGCACCAGAGCGGCGATGCTCTGGTGGCCCGGCGGGGACCGATGGATCCGGTCAGGGTCCCGAATCCTGGGGCCGGCAAACTGCTGAAAACGATAGCAAAAGCATACGACCCTTGCCTCCCAGGCCACGGCCGAAAAACCGCCGTCTGCCACGCCATGCACGGTCGTTGGACCCCTCCGGAACCGGGAAACAGCGGAGCCCGGTGCCGTACTGCAAACTGGCCAGCGGACTATAGCCGCTGCCGCAGCCTGATTGCGCCCCGTCTTAGGAGGCGGGGCGCGCGACCAGCTGGATTTTTACCTCCTGCGTTTCAGCTCCCCTGCGGAATTCAACGGCTACGGTTTGCCCGGGACTCCTGGTCCTCAGTGCGGCGAGGAAGTCCTCAGGCGTGGCGAGATCATCCCCGTCGAGTTTGGTGAGCACGTCCCCGGGCCGGATGCCGGCCTGGTATGCCGGCCCGGCCTCCGGCACCGAGAGTGCAAGCACCCCGCGTGTGTCGGACAGGCCCAGCTGGTCGGCGATCTGCTGCGTGATTTCCGCCAGCCCCAGGCCGATGAAGGCGTGATCGGCAGTGCCGTCCTCCCTGAGCTGGTCGGCCACTTTCACTGCGGTGGCGGCGGGGATGGCAAACCCAAGGGCCACAGCACCTGACTGCGGCGCAATATAGGCCTCGCTGATGCCGATCACTTCACCCCTGCTGTTCACCAGGGCGCCGCCGGAGTTGCCGGGACTGATCGCGGCATCGGTCTGGATTAGGTCGACAAGTGACTGGCTGCTCGATGCCGATCCCGGGATCTGGCGGTTGAGGCCCGAGATGATGCCCGCCGTCGCTGTATTTTCGAATCCCAGCGGCGAGCCAATAACGATCGCAAGTTCGCCGATCCGGGGCAGGACGGTTTGGAATTTAGCGGCGGGCAGACCTGTCCGTTGGGCTTCCACCAATGCAAGATCAGAGACGGCGTCGGTGGCCCGCACGGTGCCGGCCACCCGCTGGCCGTCGGCAAAGCCGACCTCAACCTGGCCGTTGCCGCGCACCACGTGCTCATTGGTCAGAATCAGGCCATCCTCCGAATACACGACGCCGCTTCCCAGGCCGCCGTTGGTGAAGATCGTCACCACGGATGGCTGAAGGTTGCTGATGATGGCAGGAATGTCCGCAACACCTTGCGGAAAACTCTGCCCGCTCCCGCCCCCCGGACCGGTTTGTCCGGCGGGCGCGCCGCCGGTTGTGCTCCCGGGGGACTGCGAGGTCACCGACGCCTCCGGACTCTGCCCTGGGCCGGTGCAGCCGGACATCAAGGTTGCGAGGACGGCTGCCGCTGCGAGGAGTCCGGGGAGACGGGACGTGCGTTTTGCTGTCGCTGGCCGATGGTTCATTGAACGTCCTCTCGTGACCGGGCTGTCCGGATGCTGCTTAAAAGCTAGTCCCGCGAAGGCCGGCGGCCATAGCCGATTCCTTGCAGGGCTACGAGCCAGGAGCACTGGCTCGTGTGGCTGCCTTCCTTACGGTCAGGCCCAGGGTGTTGCCTCCAGGGCTAGCCCAAACAGGACGTCACGTTCCGCGCCGGCATGCACCTTTGCGGCGTCGACGTCCATGACCTGTGGTTCCGGATGACCGGACCTGGGGCAGCGGACTATATCCTGACCAGCTGTCCTTTCTTGCTGATTTATGCCGTTCCGGCCCCTTCAAGCTCCTTGGTGCTGTAGTCAACCATGAGCTCACCCCCTTCGGCTGTCACTGTCACCGCTCCCCCCTCCGCGATGCTGCCGCGCAGCAGGGCGCGGCCGACCTGCGTTTCCACGACACGGGAAATATAGCGGCGCAGGGGTCGGGCTCCGTAGACCGGATCAAAACCCTGCTCGGCTATTAGCAGGCGCGCCTCCTCGGTCAGGTGCAGCTCAATTTGCTGCTCGGCCAGCCGTTGCCGCAGCTGTTGGAACTGCAGATCCACGATACGTTCGATCTGGGGCAGGCCAAGGGGTGCGAACAGCACGGTGTCGTCCACCCGGTTCAGAAACTCGGGACGGAAATGTGCCCGGAGTTCGCCCATCACCAGCCCACGCGCCTCCTCGGTGATCGCCCCACCCTCGGTGGAGCCCTCCAGGAGATATTGGGAACCGATATTGGAGGTCATGATGATGACGGTGTTGCGGAAATCAATGGTGCGGCCCTGCGAATCCGTGATCCGTCCGTCATCAAGGACCTGCAGGAGTGTGTTGAAAATATCAGGGTGGGCCTTTTCCACCTCATCGAAAAGCACTACCGAGTAGGGTTTCCGGCGTACGGCTTCGGTGAGCTGGCCGCCTTCGTCATACCCGATGTAGCCCGGAGGCGCCCCCAGGAGCCGGCTGACGGTGTGGCGTTCCTGGTACTCGCTCATGTCCAGCCGGATCATCGCGTTCTCACTGTCGAACAGGGCAGCCGCCAGCGCCTTGGCGAGTTCGGTTTTCCCGACGCCGGTCGGTCCCAGGAAGATGAACGATCCGATGGGCCGGCGGGGGTCGCGGATGCCGGAGCGGGCGCGGATGATCGCGTCGGTGACGGCCGCGATGGCGTCTTCCTGGCCTATGACGCGTTCGTGCAGGATGTCGTCGAGGTGGAGGACTTTTTCACGTTCGCCCTGCTTCAGGCGTGCGACGGGGATACCTGTCCAGGCCGCTACGATCTCGGCGATCTCGTCTTCCGTCACGACCTCGCGGAGCAGCCGTTGTTCACCCTGTTTTGCGGCCAGTCGTTCCTCCTCAGCGGGCAACCGCCGTTCGAGGTCGGCAATTCGGCCGTAGCGTAGCTCCGCCGCCCGGTTGAGGTCGTAGTTCCGCTCGGCTTCTTCCGCCTCCTGCCGCAGCTGCTCCAGTTCGCTGCGAATTTCCTGCAGTTTGTGGATCGCCTGGCGCTCGGCCTCCCATTGGGCCCGCTTCGCGTCGGCTTCGGCACGCAGGTCGGCCAGTTCACGCCTCAGTTCCTCCAGCCGGGTCTTGCTGGCGGGGTCGGTTTCCTTGGACAATGCCGCGTCTTCGATCTCGAGCCGCGTGACCTTACGCGTCAGCTCATCGAGTTCCGCAGGCATCGAATCAATTTCCGTCCGCAGCCGGGCACAGGCCTCATCCACCAGGTCAATGGCCTTGTCAGGAAGGAACCGGTCCGTAATGTACCGGTGGGACAGGGTGGCGGCGGCCACCAGGGCGCTGTCCTGGATCCTGACGCCGTGGAAGACCTCCAGCCGTTCGCGGAGCCCACGAAGAATGGAAATGGCGTCCTCGACGTCGGGCTCCTCAACCAGGACCGGCTGAAAGCGGCGTTCCAGGGCCGCGTCCGATTCGATGTGTTTACGGTATTCGTCAAGGGTGGTCGCCCCGATCATATGGAGCTCCCCGCGGGCCAGCATGGGCTTGAGCATGTTCCCGGCGTCCATGGACCCTTCGCTCGCTCCTGCCCCTACGACAGTGTGCAGCTCGTCGATGAAGAGCAGGATCCTGCCCTCCGCAGCCAGCACCTCGGCAAGCACCGCCTTCAGCCGCTCCTCAAACTCGCCGCGGTATTTGGCGCCGGCCACGAGCGAACTCATGTCGAGCGAGAAGATGGTCTTGTTCTTCAGCCCTTCCGGCACGTCCTGCCGGACGATGCGTTGTGCCAGGCCCTCCACGATGGCGGTTTTCCCGACCCCCGGCTCACCGATCAGCACCGGGTTGTTCTTGGTCTTGCGGGAAAGAATCTGAACGACTCTCCGGATCTCCGCGTCGCGGCCAATGACCGGATCCAGCTTTCCGCTGCGCGCGTCCGCCACCAGATCGCGGCCGTACTTCTCCAGCGCCTCGTAGGTCTGTTCCGGCGTCGCGGAGGTGACACGCTGGTTTCCCCGGACCTGGGTCAGGACAGACAGGAACGCCTCGCGGGTGATCCCGTGATCAGCAAGCACTCTCCCGGCCGCCGTGGACCGTCCTTCCTCCGCCAGCGCAACCAGCAGGTGTTCCACCGAGACATACTCATCCTTCAGCCGCTTGGCTTCACGGTCAGCCGTATCAAGGAGTGCGCCAAGCCGGCGGCTGACGTACACCTGTCCCGGCGCCGCCCCGGGACCCGTGACCTTCGGCTTGCGCCGCAATTCAACCTCGACTGCCGACTTCAGCTCGTCGACGTCGATCTGCATGCCCGCGAGCAGTCGCGGAACCAGGCCCCCCTCCTGCTGCAGCAGGGCCGCGAGCAGGTGTTCACCGTCGGTCTCCGTATGCCCGGAGCGCTGCGCTATGCGTTGAGCCTCCGCCAAGGCCTCCTGCGACTTCTGTGTCAAACTCTCCATATTCATCGCGAAGCAGTTCCTTCCACCTGGGAGATTTCTACCAAACGTCGTTCAAGCGAGTCGACGCGCACCAACAGATCCAGTACCAACGGAATGGCCGCGTAATTCAGCGCCAGCTCCGAATGCAGTCTCATGACGCGCGCTATCAGTTCCGGGGTACGGGGGCTGAACCAGGGCCCGCCCGGGGCGTCGCCCAGCGGCCGGATGAGATCCAGGTCCACGAACCGCATGACGACGTCGGGGTGGACACCGCTGCTGCGCGCCACCGCCTCGAGACTCAGGCGCCATGGATAGGCCAGCGGATAGGCCTGGCTCATAGCCCCTCCCTCGGGTTGAAGTCGGATGCCGTAGCGAGTTTCTCGTACAGCTCACGCTCCTGCCTGTTGGGATGACGGGGCACCATGATGCGGATCTCCGCGAAGAGGTTCCCCGGCTGGCCCTTCGAATCGGGCATCCCCTGGCCGCGCAGCCGCAGCCTGTGCCCGCTGGAGGAGCCTTCAGGCACGGTGATCGTGACCGGGCCCGCAGGTGCGTTGACCTTGATCCTGGCCCCGAGGGCGGCTTCGGCCGGCGTGACGGGAAGGTCGAAGTGAATGTCCCGGCCCTCAAGCCGGTACCTGGTGTCGTGCTTGATCCGCACGGTCAGGAACAGATCACCTGGCGGACCCCCTTCCCGGCCCAGGGCACCCTGACCGGCGAGACGGATACGTTGCCCGTCCAGCACGCCGGGGGGCACGGTGACGTCATAGTCCCGGGTTTCACCGCCGGGCTGGGCCAGCCTGACGGTGCGCCGTCCCCCACGGATCGCCTCTTCGAGGGTCAGCCGGAGCTCGGCCTCGTGGTCCGCCCCCGGGGCCGGGCCCGCTGTCTGCTGCCGGAACCAGCCGCCCAGCAGATCCTCCCAATCGACGTCCCCCACGTTCACGTCCACGTTGCCGTACCCTCCGCGTCCTGGCCGCGGGCCTCCGGAACCCCGTCGCCGTCCGGCCCCCGCCGGACCGGCGCCGCTGCCGGCGTATTGCCGGAAGTCAGAGCCGAACCGGTCGTACTGCGCCCTGGTTTCAGGATCCGAGAGGGTGCTGTAGGCCTCGCCGATTTCCTTGAACTGGTCAGCCGCGTCCGGCTCGCGGTTGACGTCCGGATGGTACTTTCTTGCGAGTTTGCGGTAGGCGCGCTGGATCTCCTCGGCGTCCGCTGTCCGCGGGACGCCAAGAACCGAATAGGGATCCTTAGCCACGGTCGGCCTTCACCGCCCGGCTCACCACAACAGCGGCTGGCCGGAGCGTGCTCTCGATGCTTCCATACCCTGGGCGTAACACGCTGAGTACGGTCCCGGGCGGAACCTCCTCGGTTTCCACTACGCTGACGACCTCGTGCACCCGCGGATCGAAGGGGACGTTCTCGGCTTCGATGCGGGGGTAGCCCAGGCGGGCCAGGGTGTCGATGGCCTGGGTCCGGATGGAGGCTATGCCTTCAACGAGCGGGTCCTCCGTACGGTCAGCATGGGTCAAGGCAAGCTCCAGGTTGTCGAGGATGGGCAGCCACGCCAAGGCAACCAAGGCGCGCTCCTGCGCCCGTTGCTGTGCGATGTCCCGAACTGCCCGCTTCCGCGCGTTATCGACCTCGGCCAGCGCACGGCGCCACTGATCTTCCATCTTCACCAAGGCTTCATCCTGCACCGCGGCCGGCATTTTCCTTTCATTGGGTTCGGTGGCCTCCGCTTGGTCACTTCCTTGGTGAGGCTGTCCAGCCTCTGCCTGCTCGCTCATTGCTGCCCTTAACCGCGGTCAAATTCTGCGTCGACGATGTCGTCATCATCTGCGCCAGCGGTCACTCCGGGCTCCCGGTCCGATCCCGGTCCAGCCGCGGAAGTGGCCGAGGCGCTAAGCGCCGCCTGCAGCTGCTGGAGCTCGGAGATCAGCTCCCTCGCCGTGGCCACGTCCGCCTGGTTGCTGACGGCGTCGCGTGCTTGCCCAATCAGCAGTTCCGCCCTGGCCTTGTCGTGGGCAGGAGCAGTGTCGCCCAAGTCGTTGACGGACCGCTCAACCCTGTACGCCACCGCATCGAGCTCGTTGAGGGTATCGATACGCTCCCGGTTCTGCAGATCCTCACTCCTGTGGGACTGAGCCTCGGCAATCATCCGCTCGACTTCCTTGGAGTCAAGGTTGGAACCTTCGCTGATGGTGATTCCCTGTTCCTTGCCCGTGTCCTTGTCACGCGCCGTGACGTTCACGATGCCGTTGGCGTCGACGTCGAATGTGACCTCGACCTGAGGTTCCCCGCGGGGCGCGGGACGGATATCCGTCAGCTGGAAGCGCCCCAGCACGCGGTTGTCCGCGGCCAGTTCCCGCTCCCCCTGCAGGACCACCACGTCCACGGCCGGCTGGTTGTCCTCCGCGGTGGAGAACACTTCACTGGGCCTTGCCGGGATAGTTGTGTTGCGTTCGATGATCTTAGTCATGACACCGCCACGGGTTTCAACACCCAGGGAAAGCGGTACGACGTCCAGCAGCAGGACATCCGAGACCTCGCCTTTGAGCACGCCGGCCTGGATCGCGGCACCGACCGCGACGACTTCGTCGGGATTGACGCTCATATTCGGATCTTTCCCGCCGGTCAGGCGCCGCACGACGTTCTGTACGGCGGGAATACGGGTGGAGCCGCCGACCAGAATCACTTCGTCGATGTCATTGGCAGTGACTTTCGCGTCGGTCATCGCCTGCTTTACCGGCCCCATGGTGCGCTCCACCAGGTCATGGGTGATCTCATCAAAGACGGAGCGGCGCACGGTCGCCGCCAGGTGCTTGGGACCGGTGGCATCAGCCGTGATAAAGGGAAGGTTGACCTGGGTCTGGGTGACGGAACTGAGCTCAACTTTGGCTTTCTCGGCCGCTTCAAACAGGCGTTGCAACGCTTGGGCGTCCGAGCGGAGGTCAATTCCCGCCTCCTTCTGGAAATCATCAGCCAGGTAATCGACCAGACGGCGGTCAAAATCGTCTCCGCCGAGGTGCGCGTCCCCCGCCGTGGACCTGACCTCCACGACTCCGTCCCCCACGTCCAGCAGACTCACATCGAAAGTTCCGCCGCCAAGGTCAAAAACCAGTACCGTCTCATGCTGTCGTTTGTCAATGCCGTAGGCCAGGGCAGCCGCGGTCGGTTCGTTAATGATGCGCAGGACTTCCAGCCCGGCAATCCTACCCGCGTCCTTGGTCGCGGTGCGCTGTGCGTCATTAAAGTACGCGGGGACCGTAATGACAGCCTCCGTCACCTTCTCGCCCAGCTGCTTGGCGGCGTCGTCCACGAGCTTGCGGAGAACGAGCGCGCTAACCTCTTCGGGTGCAACTTTCTTGCCCTGAACCTCGAACCGGGCCAAGCCGTTCTCGTCTCCTACGACGTCGAAACTCACCGCCTTTGCCTCATCCGTGATCTCGTCATAGCGGCGCCCGATAAAACGTTTCGCCGACGTGATGGTTCCCTTAGGGTTGAGAATGGATTGCCTGCGGGCCAACTGGCCCACAAGCCGTTCGCCATTGTCGGTGTAGGCCACCACCGAGGGGGTGGTCCTGGCTCCTTCCGCATTGGGGATGACGCGGGCTTCCCCGCCTTCCCATACCGCGATCACCGAGTTGGTCGTTCCCAGATCAATTCCTACTGCCTTGGACATGATGATCCACTCCGGTAAGAGAGGTGCAACCGGTCCTCTGTACGGTGTCCGCCCTAATAACACCGCATGACAGATCCGCAGAATCAGACCTGCCATTTTGGAACCGAAGGCTTGCCACGGGCGTCCTACATCCGAGTCTGCTCTCAACCGGATCGGCTGCATGGCCCCCCCATGCCTAAATCAGCCGACTCTTTTGGACCTAGCAGGTCCATAAGCCACAGAGGTATTCTCGATGCACAGAGAGCAGCCGAAGGTCACGCGCGGACTTCACGCTACGATGAGGCCCAAGTTATGGACGGAGACGAGGGATCCAAAATGTTCGATCGGCTTATCGCCGAGGAAATCCTCAGCACGGCAGCACAGAGGGCTTCAGCGCTGCCGTTCTGTGAAGTGGAGGACCTTTACCTTGCGGTGAACGGCCAATTGCGACCCACCCCCGACCGCACAGCAAAAGCCCAGGATCAGGATGTCCTTCGCCTCCATGGCAGGGATGCGGTGCTCCCGGAGTCCGGACGAGAATGGCGATACGCGCTGTTCACCTTCGGGGACAGCGGCGAGCTGAACGGGTGTCTGGTGCTATCCGCCCCCAGCGCCCCGGGGCCGCCTCAGCTGATGCAGCTCCGGAACCTGGGAGGGCCCAGGCCGGCGGCGTCCCCCGGAGACCCAACCGCAGGACACCCACCGGAGGCAACCGGCCAGCTGCGCTACCCTGACGGCAGCGAGGACACTGAGGAGCGTCTCCTGTCCCTATCGGCAACGGTCCTGAAGCTTGAGGCGCGTGCCAGGGTCCAAAATGCCCTGGACCGCACAATGATTGCCGACCTCGGGCAAAGGGAATCCAGGGAAGCCTACGTGGCGGAGGTTCTTTCAGAACTGACGGGCCGTCCGATTTGTATCGAGGACACATTTGGCAACATCCGCGCTGCAGCCGGCATTGGTCCAGGCCGCCCCTACGCCCAGCCAGGGCCTGGCGCGCGGGCACGGATCGCCCAACTCTGGCTTGCCTCCGGATCCCCGGTGCGGGAACCTCGAAGGCTGGTGGCTTTGGTGCTGCCGGACAAGGATGTCCTGGGGGCAATCTGCATGCTGGAAACGGACAAGCCGTTTACTGACGAAGACGTCTTCGCTTTGGAGTATGCCAGGCGGATCCTGCACGTCGAGTTGGCGCATCGGCGCAGCCTTGCCCAGGTGGAACTGCGGCTTGGCCGAGATCTCGTGGATGAGCTCATTGCCGGGATGGATCAGAGGGCCGCAGTTTCGCGTGCGCAAGCACTCGGGTATGACCTCGGAGCCCCCCAGCATGTCATTGTGGCACAGTGGCAGCCGATGACGGGGGGCGATTCTGCGGTGGTCGCCCTGCGGAAAGCCCTCGGGGAACTCCGCACGGCCTCGCTCGTTTCGCAGGGCTCCGACATGACCATTGCCGTGGCCACCGGCGCCCCGACCGGCGCCGAGCTCTTTAAAGTCATGTCAAGGCTGCTGCACGGCGCCTCCGGGGCGGTAGGCGTCGGCGGCCCCTGCCAGGAGGTCACGCAGATTCCGCGTTCATTCGCGGAAGCCCAGCGTGCGCTGCACATTCGGACCCATTCAATCGAGCCCTCCGGCCTCACCCGCTTTGATCAGCTGGGCATCTACCGCATCCTCGACACAGCAGGCGGCCAACCGGATCTGGCTGGCTATATCGATGAGTGGCTGGGCGCCCTCCAACACACCGATGACAGCCGCGGTTCTGATCTGGTGCATACCCTGGCCCAATACCTGGACCACGGTGGCAATTATGACAGTACCGCCCAGAGCCTGACCATCCATCGCAGCACCCTGCGGTACCGGCTGAAGTCCATCCGGCAAATCACGGGCTTCGACCTGGCAGACCCGGAGATAAGGCTCAACCTCCACGTCGCCACCCGGGCCTGGCGTCTTCGCCCGCAAACTTCGGCCGGGACGCGGCCCAGGGCCGGTATGAGTTCGACGGACAGAAGATCTCCAGCGTGACGGATCTCCTGGCCGCTATCCGGAAGAAAGAGCCAGGGCAACAATCCGACGTCACGCTCCAGCGCGGACAAAACACCAACACCAACACGGTGAAAGTTACCTTGTGACGCACGGCTGCCGAATAGGCCCGCCTGGCACAACAATTCCTCAAGGGATCCGGGACGGCGTTACTCGGCCGGGGCATTGCGGCCGTTCCTTTCGGCATTGGCAGGAAGTAGTACCGGGCAGAAACCGCTTCACTGTGGCGCCGTCCGCCCAAGCAGCAGGATCCGTTCCGGCGGCTGGCTGTTTGTCGGGTTCAGGATCCATGAGTTGTCCGGGATCGGCCGCGGCTTTGTTCGGCGCAGCTTGCGTATCAAGATGGCGAACGGCAGTAACAGCAGCTGCAGGATGCCGGCCGCTATTAGCAGTGTCACCAAGAGGACGAGGTACGGCAGGTAGAGGAGGAAGATGCCGACAAGGGCGGTAAGGTATCCGGTGCTGAATCCGAGGATCGTTCCGGGATCCACGTTTGCTCCCCAAGGGTTATCTGGAGTGGTGGGTGGAGCCCCTGCCTCGTGCTCGTCGGAGGCTTACCCTTCTCGGGCGTATAGCGGCGTGGTTTCGGTGAAGGCGGGCTCGCCATGGCCTCAGGCGGTGGCGGTTCGTTCCTGGGGAGGCCGAGGCGACCAACGTTGACCCGTTCCGCCTGCGGCGAAGATGAAAGACGACGGTGGTGGTCAGGCCGGTCCAGGCGAATGCTGCGCCGATGACAAGGAGCACTGCTGGAAGCGTGTCCACTGCGGCACTTCTCCTAAATACTGAAGGAGTCTGCGGGCGATCCCTGGTAGGTGCTGATCATTAACGTGGTGTTGGCTTTAACCCAGGCTGAGCCGCTTGGGCCGCAGGCGCATGGGTGAGGCGCGCGCCTGCTCCTGCAGGCAGAAATCTGTGGGGGAGTAGGGGGAGTTGGGGGATCTCACAGCGGCCTCCGCCTGAGCTGATGCGGGGCTTGCTGCAGGACTTAGTTGAGTTATAGCGCGGGTTTCTTCCCTAGTCAATAGATCAAACGCAGCCTCCTTTCTGGGGTGTCCCCAGAGCAATTCACAGAGTCAATAATTGATTTTCCGTCAACCTGCCTCGGCCGGACAACCTGTGCCTGCTGACCACGCAGCCCGAAATGGTGCCGACTTTGATCCGTCCATCGCTGGGGTCAATTCGGGTTATCCACGGCTGAAATTGGGAGCGAGCGGGGGTAGCTCCCTGGCAGCAGTAGCGGTGGATAACCTAAGAGAATTTTCCCGGTTGCGGGCGGTACGGCGGGGGCTTCCACACTGAAGCCTGCAACCTATCCCTATTGTTAGCGGTTGTGAGTACCATACCTCCCGTCGGCAGTTTGGGGCGTGCCCCAAAGCCTTGGTCTATATGCCAGGTCTCACTCGCCGATATTGGAGATTCCTTCAACCTGATTAGGCTCTGACGAACTGGCAGTGGTGACTCTATTCCGTCCACGGTAAAGTGTGGCCGTTTGGCCGCTTCATTGGCGGATCAGAGCAATTAGCAGACTGACCACCACCGAAACGACGATCATCGAGACCCAAGGGAAGTAGACCCGAACGTTCCCGCTGTCGATGCGGACATCCCCAGGCAAATGCCCGAACCACGACTGTTAGCGGCCATGAAAAACTGCCCATAGGCGGCCACGAAAGTGCCCACTGACGGCCAGTAAAACTGCCCGATGGTGGCCATGAGATCTGCCCACTTCTTTTACTGAACCGACCGCGCCTTAAGCGGCGGGAGCCTCTCCCTGGGGTTTGATGACGGTGTCTAAGCGCACCAAGCGAACCAGGAAGAGGCCCTGTATGAAGTCTGACGGAGAAATCATGGAAATTCTTGCTGCCTACGATCTGACCGGATCGTTGCGCGCCACCGCGGAGCTCACGGGCTGCTCGCACCACACCGTTGCCAAACACGTCGCCGCCCGGGACGCCGGCCGGCCGATCGGGGAACCAACGGCCCGGGGCCGGGTCACCGACCCGTACCTGCCTAAGATCGAAGAATGGGTGGAGGCCTCCAAGGGCCGGATCCGGGCCGATAAGGCCCACGCAAAGCTCCTCGCGCTGGGCTATACGGGTTCGGAACGCTCCACCCGACGGGCGATCGCTCAGGTCAAGGCGGCATGGCGGCTGGGTCACACCCGCGTCCACCGGCCCTGGATCACCGAACCGGGCATGTGGCTGCAGTACGACTTCGGCGACGGGCCACGGATCGGCGGGGTGAAGACCATCCTTTTCGTGGCGTGGCTGGCGTTCTCCCGCTTCCGCATCGTGATCCCGCTCAAAGACCGGACGGCGCCGAGCGTCTTCGCGGCCCTGGACCGGTGCTTCCGAATCCTCGGCGGAGCACCAACGTATGTACTCACGGACAACGAGAAGACCGTCACCACCGCCCATGTTGCCGGGGTCCCGGTGCGGAACCAGCAGACCCTGGACTTCGCCCGGCACTACGGGGTGACCGTGCTGACCTGCCAGCCCGCGGACCCGGCAACCAAAGGCGGAGTCGAAGCGTCCGTGAAACTCGCCAAGGCCGACCTCGTGCCCAAAGACACCAATCTCCGCGACGAATACGCCACGTTCGCCGAAGTCGAGGCCGCCTGCCAGGCGTTCATGGACGAGGTCAATCACCGTGAGCACCGGACGACGCGGCGGAAGCCCGCGGCCATGCTCGCCGAGGAAGCCCCGCGGTTGCACCGGATCCCGGATACTGCTCACACGGTCGCGTTCGGTCTGGCCCGCATGGTTCCGGAGAACACCCCGATGGTCACCTTCGAAAACGCCCAGTACTCTGTCCCGGCCCACCTGCTCGGGGCCCGGGTGTTCGTCCGAACCCACGGGACCGGGCCCGGCGAGCAGGTCATCATCGTCCACCACGGCGCCGGTGGTCCGGTCGAAGTCGCCCGCCACGACCGGGCCCGGCCCGGCAGCCCCGCCATCAACGACGAACACTTCCCCGGAACCCGGACCAGGGTCCCCGGCGATTACGAGGTCAGGGCCCGCAGCGCGGACGAGGCCGCGTTCCTGGCCATCGGCGAAGGCGCCAGAACCTGGCTGATCGAGGCCGCCGCGGCCGGAACGGCACGGATGAACGTGAAAATGGCCGAAGCCGTCACGCTGGCCAAAATCGCCGGCACCAACCAGGTCGACCGCGCCCTCGGCGACGCCGCCCTGCATGGCCGGTTCGCGCACCAGGACCTCGCCTCGATCCTGAACGCCAACATCCGCCGCACCACCACTCACGCGGCCAACGAAGCGAGCTCGCTGACCCAGGGAACAGGTGCGTGGGCCGCGATCGGTAACCCCGCTCTGAACACCGCAACCAACACCACGACCAAGATCACCCCGGAGGAGGCCCGATGAGCCCCGTCACCACGCCCAACACCGCCGCCCCTCCGCTACCGGCAGACCTGGAAACGTTGATGCGGTCCCTGAAAATGCCCCATGCCCGGGCGCTGGCACCGGACCTGATCGCGACCGCCCGCGCCCAGCGCTGGGAACCGGCCGAGGTCATCAGAGCCCTCTTCACCGAGGAAGCCGCTGGCCGGGCCCGGTCCATGCTCGCTTCCCGCCGCAAAGCAGCTGGGTTCCCGACCGGAAAAACCTTCGAGGCGTGGGACCAGGCAGCGTCCTCCATCCCCGCCCCGACCCAGCAAGCCCTCCGGACCTTGGAATGGATCAGCCGGCGGGAAAACCTGGTCGTCTGCGGGCCCTCGGGGACGGGGAAGACGTTCTTCCTCGAAGCCCTCGGCCAGCAGGCCGTCGAAGCCGGGATGCGGGTCGCGTGGTTCAGGCTCGAGGACCTCGGTGTCCTTATCCGCGCCCACCGCACCGATGACAGTGTCACCCGGGCCGTCGCCCGGATCCTCCGCGCCGAACTCGTGGTCATCGACGACATTGGCCTGCTGCCCGTGGCCACCGACGCCGCCGAAGGCCTCTACCGGGTCGTGGACGCCGCCTACGAAAAACGGTCCGTCGCGATCAGCTCCAACCTCCACCCCGCCGGGTTCGACGAGCTCATGCCCAAAACCCTCGCCACCGCCACCGTTGACCGGCTGCTGCACCACGCCCACGTCTGCCAAACCAGCGGCGATTCCATCCGCCTCACCCAAGCCCTCGCCGGAAAAGGAGTCACCCGACTGAACTGACCAACCCAACGATGGCCAATCCCGCCGAACCAATCAGTGGGCAGATCTATTGGCCATAACCGGGCAGTTTTACTGGCCACCAGTGGGCACTTTTAGTGGCCGTCCGTGGGCAGAAACAACTGGCCATTGACACACGACAACCAACCGTTCCAAGCCAGTACCCCAACCAGGACTACCAGCACCCCAACAACTACGAGCAGGGGACCAAAGTCACGGTTCATTAGCTGACCTCCTTGCCATGCAGTTGTGTTCGCAGAACCTGGTTTCCGGTCCTTTTCCTGAAGAGGTGTCGGGTTGGGTGTAAATTTCGGCGGCTCATGGGCGCTTATTGCTCCGCTACGCCGTCAACCTGATCCTTCAGGAGTTCCCAGAAGTCCCAGGCCCCGAACATTGTCATCATCTCCTGTCACGTCCGCCCATACCCATCAGCCCCCGCAGGAAACAAAAGGCAGGTTTGTGCCGGTTCCAGCGACCTTCTTTGTGATGCCGTGTTCACTGGTCCGGTATGGAACGGGAGAAAGGCTCCATCAGGTTTCCCCCAGTTCCAAGGGAACCGGGATCCGGCTTCTGCGCCCTCGTACAACGGCGAGAAGTGCTCTTTGTTCGTGCTTCACGAGCCGGTTGCCAGAAAGGATTGATTTACCCTTTGGTACTCATCTCTGCCGGTGCGGCGGGGGAGCGGTGAAGTCCTGCGGCTTCGTAAATTTCCTGCTCGTCGAGGGTTTCTTTTTCCAGGACGCGCTGGGCAAGGGAGTCCAGGCGCCAGCGGTTTTCCTGCAGAAGCGTGAGGGCGCGTTGGTGACATTGTTCCACCAGGGTGCGTACTTCTTCGGCCACGGTGTCGAGCATGCCTTCGGAGACGCCCGCGGCGCGGGGGTCTCCTTCTTCGGGGAGGATCTGGACGGGGCCGATGCGTTTGGACATGCCCCATCGTCCTACCATCATCCTGGCCAGGTGGGTGCTGGTCTGCAGGTCGCTTTCGGCGCCTGTGGTGACGACGCCGAAGACGAGGTCTTCGGCGGCCATGCCGCCCAGTGCCCCGACGATCCTGCCTCGGAGGTAGTTTTCGTCGTACCCGTACCGGTCGGTGTCGGGGGTGGAGAGGGTGACGCCGAGGGCGCGTCCGCGGGGGATGATGGAGATTTTCCGGACCGGATCGGCGCCGGGTTCGAGCATGCCCAGGAGGGCGTGGCCGGACTCATGGTAGGCGGTGCGCCTGCGTTCATCCTCGGGCATAACAACGTTCCGCGCGGTACCGAGCTGGATTTTCTCGAGAGCGTCGAGCAGGTCGCGTTGGGTGACTGCGGGGTGGGATCGTTTCACCGCCAGCAGTGCGGCCTCGTTGACGAGATTGGCCAGCTCCGCTCCTGTCATGCCGGGGGTGATACGGCTGACAGCGTCCAATTCAGCGTCGGGGGCGAGCCGCACGTTTTCTGCGTGGACGCGCAGGATCTGCAGCCGGCCCGCCTGGTCTGGGGCGTGCACGGTGATGGAGCGGTCAAACCTGCCGGGCCGCAGCAGGGCCGGGTCCAGGACATCGGGCCGGTTTGTTGCTGCCAGGACCACGATCCCTTCGGATGAGGAGAACCCGTCCATCTCGGTCAGGATCTGGTTCAGTGTTTGTTCCCGCTCATCGTGCCCGCCCACTGTCAGGGAACCGCTTCTCTTGCGGCCGATCGCGTCGATTTCATCGATGAAGATGATGGAGGGTGCGGCATTGCGGGCGGCCTGGAAGAGTTCCCGGACCCGGCTGGCGCCGACGCCGACCACCATTTCAACGAATTCGGAGGAACTGGCGTGGAAGAACGGGACCCCGGCTTCACCGGCAGTGGCGCGGGCGAGCAGGGTTTTGCCGGTCCCGGGCGGGCCGCTGAGCAGGACGCCTTTGGGTGGTTTGGCTCCGATCGCCTGGTACTTTTGGGGGTCTTTGAGGTAATCAACCACTTCGGAGATTTCCGCTTCAACCTCATCGATGCCGGCGACATCCTTGAAGGTCACCCGGACCTTGTCGGGGTCCACGGGCTGGAACTTTTTCCCTGCCCCGAAGCCGCCCATGCCGAGCATGCCTGACTGCTTTTTGAACAGCCACAGGTAAAACAGGACCAGGAGCACGATGGGGGCGACGGAGATCAGCAGGTTGGCCAGGACACCGCGTTCGCTCACAAGCGGGGTAGCGCGGACGGTGGCGTTGTTTTGTTCCAGTTCGCTCAGCAGGCTGTCGTCAGCGAAAAGGGGACGTTCGGTCGTGAACCGGATATAACTGTTCCCATTGCTGCCGGGCAGGGGCTTTTCGGTCCGGAGGGTCCCGTCGATGGTCTGGCCCTTGGCGAAGACTTCCGCGATGTTGTTCTCCCGGACCTGCGCCTTGAACTCGGTGTAGGACACGGACACGGGTTTGCCCAACTGGTCCTGCACGGACAAGGCAGAGAACACTGCCAGATACAGCACCACGATCAGCAGGGTGCGCCACCACCGGCCTTTTTTCTTCCCCTGCCCGGGTTCGTCGGGCAGGCCTTCGGTCCGCCACGGTACTTTAGGCCAGGACCCCAGCGGTGTTCCTGCCCCGTTACGAGGGCTGTCCTGGCGGGTGGCTGAATCGCTCACTATCCACCTCCCGAATGTCTGAGCTGTGTTCATGTTTAGCCACTGGTTCCGCTTACGTCAACCAATCCGTCTCAATCAGGGAAGCGTCACAGGCTGCTCAGCTTTCGCATTCGATGCAGTACTTGTTTCCGTCCGTTTCCCTGGCGAGTTGGCTGCGGTGATGGACCAGGAAGCAGGACCTGCACGTGAACTCGTCCGGCTGGATCGGCACGATATGGACCAGTAATTCTTCACTGGAAAGGTCAGCGCCGGGAAGTTCGAAACTGTCGGCCAGGTCGCCTTCATCCACGTCAAGGATCGCCGCTGCGGGTGAGGCTTTGTCAGTCTTGAGCTCATCCAGTGGCTGCGCCGCCTCATCTTCGGCCTTTGTACGGGGCTCGTCATAGTCAATGGCCACTGGTCCTCCTCCATGTGGTAACCAGGAGACATCCCGGGAGCAACATCAGCGGTAAGGGCCCGTCCAGCGTGCGTGCGGACTGGACTTTCCGGTGCCAGCAGCGGGACGGACCCTCAGCCACTGGGTACCTTGGGTTTAGATGTTGGCTCCGGCATCTGTTCCGCTGCCACCGGCATTACTTTCGCCGGTGCTGGTTCCGCGGTTTGTTCCGGCTGCTTCGCCGCTGCGGGTGATGGGAATTTTCCGGGACGGGCTTTCCTGCTGCTCCGGCACCGGGATCCGGACTTCGAGGATCCCGTCGTTGTAGGAGGCGCGGATGTCTTCTTCCTTGACTGCCCCTGGCAGGGCCACATTTCGGGAGAACGTGCCGTACCGGAACTCGGAGCGGTATCCGCGCTTGTCCTTGTGCTCGGTCTTTTCCTCGTGCCGGACGTTGATGCGTAGATCGTCCCCGCTCAGGGTGATGTCTACGTCCTTGCCGGGATCGATGCCAGGCACCTCCGCTTTGACGACCATGGAATCGCCGTCACGGTATTCCTCTACCCTCAGCCAGGATCCTGTTTCCCCTTCGAGGAACCGCCGGATGGGATCTGCGATGTCGACGCCGGACCACCGCATGAGATTGCTCATCGTGTGCCTCCTGTCTGCTGCCCAGCCCGCACAGCCGACACGGCCCCAGGCCAGGATCGGATCGAACAGCTTTAAGATACGCGCGCTGCCGTTGGTTGTTAAGCCCCAGCCAGGAGGGCGTTACGGCCCAAGTTTGAGCCATTTACTGTTTTTGAAGGACGGGTAGAGGACGATGCCAACGAGAGGAATCAGTGCCAGAAGCCGGGGTCTTCCGCTTACCAAAGACTCTTTCCAATCTCAGGTGTCAGTGCTAAAAATCTATGTCAGCGGATATAGATCTATCCTGTCGGTTGCTGATCAGAGGAGGCATGTCATGTTGATGATGAGCGATCCGTTCCGGCAGCTCGACAGGTTGACGCAGCAGGCGCTGGGCACGGCTGCCCGCCCCACCGCGATGGCCATGGACGCCTGGCGTGACGGCAAGGAGTTCGTGGTCGCGCTTGATTTACCCGGTGTTGAACCTGAGTCGATCGATGTGAATGTCGAGCAGAACGTTCTGACCATCCGTGCCGAGCGTAAGGACACCGTTGGAGAGGGCATCGAACTGATTGCTTCCGAGCGCCCGCGCGGTGTCTTCAGCCGACAACTGCTTTTGGGTGAAGCACTGGATACAGAGAAGGTGAAGGCAAGCTACGACGGCGGTGTCCTCACGGTCCGGATTCCGGTGGCGGAGAAGGCCCGGCCCCGGAAGATCGAAGGTTCGTCCGGAGCCGGCGAGCAGCAGCAAATCAGCGCTTAACTGACCGGGAAGGAGGCTGCAGCCCACGGCTGCCTCTCCGGCGGTATCTCCTACAGGAGCACCACTGCGCCTCTTGGCGCACAGGCAGGATCAGGGCAGAGGCATCCTTCCTCCGAAGCGGTGGTGGGCTTGGTGCCACCCGGCGTCCGCAAGGCATCGCTTCCCATGACACAGGTTGTCCTGAGGCCAGGCGGCCTGAAGGTGACGACAATGACTATCCAATATATGAACGACGGTTTTGCCCCGCATGTGGACCGGGGATTCCAGACGGCAAAGACACGCCTTGAACCGAGCAGGCTCGATTGGGACCAGGACGGGGAGTCTGCAAAGCACTCCCGGGCCCTGGTGGAACATATCCTCGCCCTTGAACCTGAACGTGTCCCTGCCGTCACAGCCGAACTTTTTGCTGAGGCGATTGCCGTGGCGAACGCCGTGCGGCAAGCCCAGGGAAGAGGGCCCGTTACGTCGTTCCGCGCCCGGGACTTTTGGGAGATCCTCAAGGATCTGATCGACAGCGTCCTCGAACAATAGCCGCTCACCCTTAATTGCCGGAACGACAGGGGAGGATCAGCATGGATGCAGAACTTGAACAGCTGCGGACTCTCGCTCACGTGATCCTGACCGCCGAGACCGCGCTCGATACCGCCTACGCGGCGTTGCAGGCCTCCGCGTCGGCACTGCTCGCAAGCGGGTCCTGGTCCCTTACCGATGTCAGTGAAGCATCAGGACTAAGTGAAGGCGAACTGCTGGACCTGCTCACCTTGGGGGCCAACAACAGGGCCCTCGAACAGATGTTTCCCGAGGAATCGCCCGATCACGAGGGACCGGGTCCCCGTGGCGCTGTCGAATGAAGAAAGCAGGCCGGCTTCACGCTGATCGTCGCAGGAATCCAAAACCACTGTCATTGGCGCCATCGGCTTCCTGCTGATGGGCGCAGGCAATGGACAAAAAATCCCGGGTGCAGCAGTGTGGGGGTTGGTCATCCTGACCGATTTCCACTGCTAAGGAGATGCAAAATGACTCTGCCACACGGAATAACTTCAGGGGTCTGGGTTCTTGACATGTCGCACAGTGAGATTGCATTCACGGTCCGGCACGCAGGCATCAGCAAGGTACGGGGCCGCTTCCTCGAGGCTTCCGCCGAGGCCAGGATCGGAGAGTCCCTGGCCGACGCGTCACTGCATGCCACGATCAAAACTTCCAGTTTCGATTCCGGTGACGCCAACCGGGACGCCCACGTGAAAGGACCGGAATTCTTCGATGTGGAAAAATATCCGGAGATGACATTCCGAGCCACATCCATAGAAGGCGACGGCGAGGACTATACGCTGACCGGCGATCTCACCATCAAGGGAGTCACCAGACCGGTGGAACTGGAAGTGGAGTTCAGCGGTGTGGCCGTGGACCCTTTCGGTGCCACGCGCGCAGGCGCCTCGGCCGAAGCCGAGATTAGCCGTAAGGACTTCGGCCTGACGTGGAACGCGGTACTGGAAGCCGGCGGCGTGCTGGTCAGCACAAGGTAAGGATCAATATCGAAGCGGCGCTGGTCAAGCAGTCCTGACGCCCGCTCTGCAAAGTTTGCCCCTTTTCGCCTTTTTGTGGGTACTCCCCCGCCTAATTTGAACTGGCATGCACGGTTATTCGTAGGCCGGGAGTAGTAGTCTCGGGCGCATGGCGCTGTAAGGTGTTCAGATTCAGAGGGTCGGCAAGAAACTCATCGAGCCCGTTGTGCAGTTCAGGACCTGGGTTTAGCGTCGGGGCTGGAGGTACTTGATGGTGCAGAAAGATCCGGAAATGGGTCATCCCGTGATTCCGCCCGGGACGCCTGAATGTGGCTGTGACAGGTTTAGATGGCCCCGGTAGGACGGTTATATCTGGCCCCTCTTCATGACTCGCCGGGCGCTTGTGACGGTTATTTGTGGCCCCACCTTCAACGTTGGATTCATCAGTGGATGGATGCGGCGGAAGGTTGGTCTGGATGGAGTCGAGAGTGGAGTTGTTCGCGCGGATCCGAAGGGACGCCCGGGTTGAGGGCCTGTCGGTTCGTGCGTTGTCGGTCCGGTACGGAGTTCATCGACGAACTGTGAGGCAGGCAATGGATTCGGCCGCCCCTCCGGAGCGCAAACAGAGACAGGGTGTGTCCTGGAGGCTCGACCCGTTCAAGGGTGCGATCGACGCGATGCTGATCGAGGACACGATGGCTCCGCGGAAGCAGCGTCATACCGCACGAAGGATTTTGGCCCGGCTCATCGAAGAGCACGGTGCGCAGGAGCTGTCGTATTCCACGGTGCGTGATTACGTAAGGGTCCGTCGGGCCCAGGTTGATGTGGAGGCCGGACGCCGCGTTGAGGTGTTTGTTCCTCAGGAACACGCTCCGGGCGCGGAGGCCGAGGTGGACTTCGGCGAGGTCTATGTCGTGCTGAACGGGGTGAAGACGAAGTGCCACATGTTCATCTTCCGGCTATCGCATTCGGGCAGAGCAATCCACCGGATCTACCCAACCCAGGCCCAGGAAGCCTTCCTCGAAGGGCACATCGAGGCCTTCAAGGTTCTGGGAGGCATCCCCACTAAACACATCCGCTACGACAATCTCACCAGCGCTGTCACCGCTGTGGTGTTCGGGCAAGGCCGGCACCGCAAGGAGAACGACCGGTGGGTGCTGTTCCGATCGTTCTACGGCTTCGATCCCTTCTATTGCCAGCCCGGCATCGCAGGGGCCCATGAAAAGGGCGGCGTCGAGGGTGAGGTGGGCTGGTTCCGCCGCAACCGGCTTTCACCGATGCCGGTCGCTGGCTCCCTGGACGAGCTCAACGACCGGATACGGGCTTGGGAAGCCCAGGACGACGCCCGGCGGATCAACGACAGGATCCGCACCATAGGCCAGGACTTCGAGATCGAACGGCCATTCCTGGCCCCGTTGCCAGCCGAGGAATTTGATCCTGGCCTGGTGCTGAACCCGAGGGTCGATAGGTCCTCGATGATCACGGTCAGAATGGTGAAATATTCCGTCCCGGCCCGGTTCATCGGTCGGAGGCTCCGGGTCTCATTGCGGGCGTCCGAGGTCGTGGTGTTCGACGGCCGCACCGTAGTCGCCAGGCATCAGAGGGTCGCCGCCCGGTCCGGGCAATCAGTCCAGCTGGACCACTATCTCGAAGTCCTCAAGAACAAACCCGGAGCCCTCCCCGGCTCCACCGCTTTGGCCAGAGCGCGGGAGTCCGGGGCGTTCACGTCCGCCCACGAAGCCTTCTGGGCCGCGTCCCGCCGGGTCAACGGCGACGCCGACGGGACCCGGGAACTGATCGACGTCCTGCTCCTCCACCGGTCCATGAATGCCACAGACATTCATGCAGGGATCAGCGCGGCGCTGGGAGTGGGCGCGGTCAGCGCCGACGTCGTCGCGGTCGAAGCCCGCAGACACGCCACGACCTCTTCCGTGGGTGGGGCCAGCTCCGACCGTCATCCCGGTGCTCATGTTGAAGAGAAAGTGCAACGGGTTGTCAGTCTCACCCAGCGCCGACTCATGGACCCCGCCGCCGTCATTGCCGGGCTCCCGCCTGACATCCGTCCCCTTCCCTCGGTCAATGCCTATGACGAGCTGCTGGCCAAACGCTCCGAATACCCCGCAGGAACCGCGTCAAAGGAGAACATCTCATGAGCCCCACCGCACCGGCCACCGCCATCACCCCGACCCTGCGCCGGCGGCGCGGCCTGACTGAGCAGGCAGCGGTCGCCGCCGTGGACCAGGCCTGCCGCCGCCTGCGCCTACCCACCATCCGCGGGGTCCTCGATGAAGCCCTCACCGTTGCGGGAAAGGAACAACTCTCCTACCAAGGCTTTCTGGCCGAATTGCTACTGGCCGAGTGCGACGACCGGGACCGGCGCTCCTCGATTCGCCGCGTCAAAGCTGCGAACTTTCCCCGGGACAAGTGGCTCGGGGACTTTGATTTCGATGCGAACCCGAACATCAACCCCGCCACCATCCACACCCTGGCCACCGGGGACTGGATCCGCAAAGGACAACCCCTCTGCCTTATCGGAGACTCGGGAACCGGCAAATCCCACCTGCTCATCGGACTCGGCACCGCAGCCGCAGAAAAGGGCTACCGGGTCAAATACACCCTTGCCACCCGGCTCGTAAACGAACTTGTCGAAGCCGCCGATGAGAAAGTCCTGGCCAAGACCATCGCCCGGTACGGTCGCGTCGATCTGCTTTGCATCGACGAGTTGGGCTATATGGAACTGGACCGCCGAGGGGCCGAGCTCCTCTTCCAGGTCCTCACCGAACGGGAGGAGAAGAACTCCATCGCCATCGCGTCCAATGAATCCTTCTCCGGCTGGACGAAAACCTTCAGCGACCCGCGTCTCTGCGCCGCCATCGTGGACCGTTTGACCTTCAACGGCACGATCATCGAAACGGGCACCGACTCTTACCGCCTTGCTCACACGCTCCACCAACAAGCAGCGAGCTAAATCGCTGGACCCCTGCCGGTTGCCCGGTTGCTGGCGCCTCCGCGCTCTCTTGGTGGCCAGCTTTGAGGACAAGCGTTCCCTGAGGGATCGGCTTACGGACGTGTTGAGGATGGGCAGCGATCCATATTCAGTCGAGCCATGGGAAGCCCAGCGGGTTGGAAGATGCGCGACGAGACACGGTTTCGAAGTCGTGGAGCGCTGGCGTGAGTGGCAGGTTTTGGGGCTTTACCGATATTTCGCCCAGGACAGGAACGGGCTCGGTGCTGATGAACTGGCACTCAGTTATTGGGCCGACAACAGGGTCCGTATAGCTGGGCATCCTTGTGAAACTCTTGCTCGGAAGAACATACACCGACCCTGCATTCGTAGGCGCCTGGCCGTCCTCAGTTGAAGCGAATGAGAGAAAGATGCGGCGTTCCGCCCAGTGCCCGGCGGCTGCTCCCGGATAGAAGCACGCATTCAAGAATCGGCGGCATGACGATGACCGGATGGCGTAAGCAATAGCCCAGGTGGGGTCTTCGGTCGCGTAGATAGCGGTCGTTTTTGAGAACTCGTCCAGGCTGAAATCGAGGGGCTGCCTAGGGGTAAGCATCGACAGTCCTGCTGTCTGTGAACCGTGCAGCAGGAACTCATTAGTTGCGACAAGTTCGGCAAGACGAGTCCAAGTCTCGTCGCCGTGAGCTGGAGCGGGTGAATGCCATGTAGATCTATCCACGCTACAAACGCTAGCAGCGCCGCATCCGGACCCCTTGGAACCATGGGGTCGGCGCAGGACAATCATCGACCCTTTCGCAGGGCCGCGTATGAAGACCCTGACCATAGGACACCCGCGGGATCGGGGCAACTAAATTTCCTCAGTGGGGCCAGGAATAACCGTCATGCTGGGGCCAAAAAGGGTTGACATAGTCACGGCGGCGTCTCCGAAGTCGGTTACCTCGACGAGCTCTCACGCCTCATCGGCCAATACAGCTACATCAACGTCTCCCGCAGCCACAGCAAGAACGGGTCCTCCTCCTCACGCCAGGAAAGCAAGGACGAAATCCTGTCCGTCGCCGACCTGACAGCGCTGCCACGGTTCCGGGCCATCCTGCTCGCATCCGGGGCCCCGGCCACCATGATCGAAACGATTCCCTGGATGAACGGACCGCACGCCCAGAAGGTTAGGGACTCCCTCGCAGCCAAGGAAACAACTGAGCACGAGCCGGTGGCCGTTGCCGCCCACAACCCGTGGACGGACGGGGACAAGGCGTGAGTGAAGAGTTCGGGGACGCCTTCGGGGACGAAGAGGAGCAGTCCCCGCCCGGCGGGCACAGCCACGCTGAGCCCGAACCGGAACTGGTGTACTCCAGCGCCGTGGAATTCTTCGCTGACCTCCTGGCCCAGTCCTACGTCCGCGAAGTCAACGAAGGCGCAGCCAACGCGTGGTGCCCCGAGTGGTACAAACACCCCGAAGCCCTCATCCGGATGGAAGCCATCTGGCGGGCGTGGGAACACCTACGGCTCGAACCTGCCCTCGGCGTCAGCACCTGGTGGCTGAACCACGCAGACCCACACATGCGCATCCTCATGGACAAAGAAGGCCCCTTCAAAAAATGCGCCTACGACGGACACAAAACCCCCACCCCGGACAGAACTGCCCTTCCCCACAAGACCCCCGAAGCAGGAATCTTTGACTAGCAGCGACTGCCCTCCACTGCGCGCCTGGAAGCACTGCTTCGTTCAGGCAGGCGACCATGCTTTGCAGATCCTTGGAAGTGAGCTGCCTGTCAGAGCTGACACGCCACAGGTCTACCTGATGAGGAAGCCCACATGGGCGGGTCCATGAAGCCGTCCGTTGGCTGTTATGAGGACACGCTAAAGGGCGTTCACAGGGACGGCGAACATCGAGTTTTCTTTTGGACCTTCCACCAATGTCAATTTCGTATTACGATTTGAATGTGAGTGATGAGAAGATCAACGGAGTGCCGGTCACTGACGAGGTGATCCAAGCGTGGGCCGATGAGGCTGAGCGGGGCTATCCCGTCGAGCAACTGCGCAAGCGGGGCCGCCGTCCGGTCGGTGAGGGCCCCGGCGAAGTGGTACCGGTGCGCATGGATGCCTCCCTGTTGCAGGAGCTCTCTGCTCGAGCCGAGCATGATCACCTGAGCCGTTCGGAAGCTATCCGCGCGGCTGTCCGGGCGTGGATCAGCGCCGCGTAGTGCAGGCGCATTCATCTGCTCTTAAACATGGGATCAGCGCGGAGGATGGGATCTACGCGGCAGATCACGCGGTGTACGTTGCGGACCTCGACGAGGACAGCCCGGCCCGGCAGCTGAGGCTCGGATTCGACCCCGCAGGCCGGCTGATCGAACTCGTCGTCCTTCGGTTCGACAGCGGCAATGAGCTGCTGATCCATGCAATGAAAGCGCGAACCCAGTACCTGGACCTGCTCGCCTGAAATCGCTTCCCGTGCCTTCCCTCCTCGCGGCACCGCCGTCCTTCGGGATGCTGGTGTCCGGCGCCGTGCAGTAACGCGACGAAGGCGCCGCCGCGGTTCGTGCCATCCTTGGGGGTATGGCGCGAACCTGGTTATCGGTGACGGTGGAACTGCTCGGTGGTCGTGGTGAGGAGCTGTGGCCTTGGCCGGGGCGCATCTTCGCGGTCGGACCCTCGCACACCTTCTTGGATCTCGCCAACGCCATCAACGATGCCTTCGCCCGTTGGGACCGGGCGCACCTGTCAATGTTCACCCTGGGCGACGGCCGGGTAATCACGGATGAAGAGACGGGAGCCGAGTTGGCCGGATCCGGCGGTGGGCCGGTCATCACAGCTATCGACATCGCAGTTACCAAGGTCGCCCGGACCTTGGGGCCGGGGTCTGAGTTCCAGTTCATGTTTGACCTTGGTGACGCGTGGACGCACCGGTGCGTGGTTGGGGAGGCAAAGGTCGACCCGCTGGAGGTATTGGGTATCCGCCCTGATTTCCCCCTGGCCTACTGGGGCTGGGGCAGCATCCCGGACCAGTACGGGCGCCGGTGGGCCACTGATGACGGGGAGAGCCGGGTCCCGGCGAAACCGGGCGAACCGCATCCGATGCTGCTGCACGCGTGGCCCGCACAGGTCTCGGTGCCGATGCTCGACCTGTCCGAGATGCGTGAAGCCATCGCGGCAGCAGACGCGGCCCGCTTCCTCGCAGCCCTGACCGGACGCGACATCAATGACACCCTCCAGCAGGTGGGGGCCGGCATACCGATCGCCCTGAAGCACAGGCGCCAGGAAGCCGAACCCGTGGCACTGTCGGTCATCAACCGGCTGACCCGGCGCGGCTGCGCCGGTGACCAGGTGCTCGCCGAGGACCTGCTGGCATCCCTGCGCCGCTTGCCGCTGCCAGGCCGGGTTGTTCCCGTGGACCTCGACATGCTCAGCATCATCCTGGAAGGGGACCCCGATCTGTCCACCGGCGGCTACCTCGACCTTCACACCGGGCAGGCGTACGACGAGGCCGCCACTGACCCGATGATCGTAGGGCAGGACACCGCGATCGACGTAGAGGATGAACCGGACCGATGGCTTCGGCTGAACCGCACAAGTTCCGGGAACGGCTGGCAGGACATGGCAGCTTTCGCCGCACGGCAGCACGATGAAGCCCTCCGAGAGCGCCTGGAGCGGGCGATCGAGGGAAAAGGCGCCTTCTCCCGGTTCCGGGAAATCGTCCACAACGAGAACCTCAGCGAACACTGGTACGCCTTCTCGACCGACCGGCAGATGGGCCGCGCCCGCGAATACCTCGCCGACAACGGCATCCACGTGGGCTGACCCGGGCTCGGCCGGCTGATCCCTTCGACGTGCGGACCTACCCCGCCTGAATGGCCACTGGAAATTCGGGAGAGGTTTACTGTCACGCCAGGGCCAGTGTCGGGTACGGTGAACCCGGCACACTGGACAACATTCAGAGCACCCCTTGGTCGGGGAGCGGGCAAGGAATCTCATGGCCGGTAACGAGCACACCCGCGGCAAAGAAGTGGATGGTGGCACGCGGCCAGAGGAGCACGACGAGATCAGCGACGCCCTTGAGTGGATGCGCCTGACGTATGCCCTCGATTACGCCGCCCGCCCCGACTCCTGGGAACGGCCCGAAGACTACCCGCAGTCATGGAGCATTCGCGCCTACATCGACGCTGACATCCTCGAACCCGACTACGACACCTTCGACGCCGACGCCCAAGGCCGGGTCACCGTCGCCGAAGCCAGCGTCCACCTCGTCCCGGACGTTGGCAGCGTCAATCTCTTCGACACCTTGGACGCCCACAGCGCTGACCTGTCCCGATTCGCCGAAGCGTTCATCGTCGCCGGATCCGAACCCAGTCAGCTCAGCGTCGAGGGCGAACCGGTCCTAGAAGGCGATCTGATGATCGTGTCCTGGGTGAGCGTCCAGCCGCGGTTCCGTGGGCACCGGGCCGGGCACCAAATATTTAAGGCTATCCTCGGAGCAATCGGCCGCGGTACCGTCGTCACCGTCCTGCACGCGGCACCCGGGCTCAAGGACGATACGGATGAAGGATCCCTGAAACACCGGAGAGAATGCCGCGCCCTTGCCACGTACTGGGGCGAACTCGGATTCCGGCCACTGGACGGCAACATAATGGTCCTGACCTACGAGGACATGCTCGCCATGCTCGAGGACGAGGACCGGGAGGACACCGATTTCAACCTCGACGAGCTGCGTGATGTGCCGCTAATGCAGCTCTCCCAAGAGCAGCGCGACGCAGTGTTTAGGAACCTCCGAACCAAACTCGACGAATTGCCCTGACGCCAGGAGTCCAAGGCACAAAGGTGGGACTAGAAGCTGTCCATAGTTGTGGTCAATCCGGGTTATCCACAGCTGGAATTGGGAGCCCTGAGGATAGCTCCCTTCGCAGCAGTAGCGGTTGATAACCCATCAGGATTGTCCCCGAGTGTGGGCAGCGGAACCAATTGTCCAGACGGTTTCTGGACAATTGGGCAACAGGCTGTTGCCCAATTGCGTCCCTGCCCCGCGCAAGCTCCTCAGCGGGGCTGGCTGTCAGATTTGAATCTAAGACAGAAGAGTGGGGAGTGTAAGAACCGCCCTGAAGACCCTATTCTGACGCCCTTTTTCCTTGCTGCGGACGTCAGGTTGGGGTGTAATTCAGCTTTATGGCCAAGGGAGTTGGCGCAATAATGCAGCGTTTGAGGGGTGCGGATCGGCTAACCGCGGGACGAGACGTGCGAAGCATTGACCATCTCCGATTTGGGTGCGATATGCCTCTTCGCGGTGCGAAGGTCTTGAGCCCGCGTAGGAGCCGCCTGGCCTAGAGAATTGTGCGGAGGTCGAGGGTGTGAGCACTGTGGCCGCGTTTCGATGCCGGAGACCTGGCGTTGGAGGCGGAGAGATGCACGCCAAGCGCCAGTATCTCAACCTGCGTTGCGCGGTGCGAACATGATGACGGCGACCCCGAGCAGGCAGATCGCCGAGCCTGTGATGTCCCACCTGTCGGGCCGGAAACCGTCAAAGGCCATGCCCCACAGCAGCGACCCGGCGACGAACACGCCCCCGTAGGCGGCAAGGATCCGGCCGAAGTGGGCGTCCGGCTGCAATGTCGCAGCGAAACCGTAAATTCCGAGGGCGATGACGCCCAGTCCGGCCCACCACCAGGCTTTGCCTTCCCTGACGGATTGCCAGACCAGCCACGCGCCGCCGATTTCCGCGGCAGCGGCAAGAACGAACAGCAGGATTGTCTTCGCGATAGTCACAGGGCCATCCTTGCAGGCGTGCGGCCAGGCGGATTACCGGTGCGGGCGGTCCAGGCTGAGTTGTCCTGCATGGAAGTCGAAGTGTTTTGTCGGGTACGCGTAGACGTCGTTAAGTGTCATTGTGGGCGTGAAGAATGGATCCCACCGGTCCGGGAAGGGCATCGATCTGGACAGGGATGCTGTGCTCTCGCGCTCCAGCCGGCGGGTGATGACGTTGATGGTTTTGTCGGATTTCCGGGCCATCCGCCGCTGGTTGAAGTAGACCGCCGCCATACGGGAGCCCCAGTAATTGATGACGTCGAACGGGAGTGTGCCCGCGTTCAGCGCTGAGGCGAAGGCCTTGCCGATAGGTGAGGGGAGCCGGGTGATGAGGTGGACGAGTGGAAGCAGTGCGCGGACCACCATGTAGCCGAAAACCATGTGGAAGAGCAGTTCTTCGTTGGTCCACTTCGTGCCGTTGCTCTTGTGGCGAAGCTCCTCAGCGGTTGCACCGGCCAGCCACCTATTGAGCTCGGCCAGTGCCCGGCTGTAGCCGGCCAGAATGTCTTCCTTGGTCGGATTCACGTTGCCCTCCACGACCTTGGTGGGTTGGTTAGAATGCTGGGTGAGCGGTGTTCAATCAGGAGGGTGTCACGCCATTGGCCGTTCAGTGGGCCGTGGTTCATGCGGGCGATGCGCCGGCGGCGGCCGACTATGACGAAGCTCTTACTCAGATGAAGTTTGAGGCTGGACTCGTTCTCGGGGAAAACGCTGGCCTGGACAGTCCAGATGCCGTCGCGCTCGGTGGACCTGATAAGCGCTTCAAGGAGCGCTTTGCCGATACCCAGACCCCGGGCAGTAGAGGCTACGTACACAGAGTGTTCGACCACACCGGAGTAGACGGGGCGGGCGGACACCGGCGAGACGGCAGCCCAGCCGACGATCGCGCCGTGCGCGGTTGCGGCGACGAGCCGGTGTTGGGGAAGCCGGGAAGTGTCGAACCGGTCCCAGTCGGGTGCCACGGATTCGAAGGTGGCGTGGCCGGTGTCGATTCCCTCCTGGAAGATATCCCGAACCTCCGGCCAATGCTCCTGACGCATCGAACGAATCGTCAGACCTGGCGGCGCCTCTGTCGTCACAGGCTCTCCAGCAGTCCTGCGGTGCGTTCCAGGGCGCCGGGGACGAGCGAGAAGTAGGCCCAGGTACCGCGTTTTTCGCGGTGCAGCAGACCGGCGTCAACGAGGATCTTCAGGTGGTGGGACACGGTCGGCTGGGTGAGATCCAGCGGATCGGTCAGGTCGCAGACGCAGGCTTCGCCACCTTGGGCGCTCTTGACGATGGACAGCAGCCGCAGCCGATTCGGGTCGGCAAGGGCCTTGAAGACCGCCGCCCTGTCGTTCGCCTCGGCAGCGCCCAGGCTGGGCGCTGCCGGCGGGCAGCAACCGGTGTCCGTGGCTGATTCAAGCAGCGGCAGTGAGGTCATCTATCCATTATGCCCCGATATTGACGTTCATCAATGTGTCGCCAAGTGAGTGGTTTTTTGCCTGCGGGAAGACTATGGCTTTGTTGCCTTGGCGCTGTGCGGGATAACGACGTCATCGGCAGCGCGGGAGGCGGCCGGGAACAGCAGGAGCACCAGGCCCAGACCGATGGCCGCGCCGATCAGTTGAGCGATCACGAAGGGTGCCACCGATCCCGGCGCGATACCGGCGAAGGTTTCGCTAAAGACCCGGCCGATAGTCACTGCGGGGTTTGCGAACGAGGTCGAGGACGTGAACCAGTACGCAGCGCCGATATAGGCACCGACAGCGGGTGCTGCGAGGGCGCCGCGGTTGGTAGCTGCAAGGGTGAAGATCAGCAGGATCAGCCCCGCCGTGGCGACAACCTCACCAAGCACGTGCCCGGTGGTGGCACGGTCCTTGACGGAGATGGACGTTCCGACCTCAAACATGGCATTGGCCAGGACGCTGCCGCCGATCGCCCCGGCCACCTGCGCCGCCAGGTAGGCGCCCACGTCCGGCAGGGAGAGTCCTGAGCCGCTGCGCCGGCCCAGGAACCAGTCGGCCAGGGACACGACGGGGTTGAAATGCGCGCCGCTGACCGGACCGAAGACCAGGATCAGCACCGTCAGCCCCAGAACGGTCGCTGTGCTGTTCTCGAGCAGCTGCAGGCCCACGTCATTGGGTGAGAGCTGCTGGGCGGCGATCCCGGAACCAACGACGATGGCAACGAGCAGTGCGGTCCCGAGTAATTCAGCAAGGGCGCGGCGCCAGAACGGCGGCTGGTGTGAAGTCATGAAACCAGCTTGACCGAAAGAATTAACTCAGTCAAAATTGAATCAATGAAAACTGAGGCAGATGAATCTTTCCAGGCGAGGGTGGCCAGGCATGCGGCTCTTGCCGATCCGGCACGCCTGCGCATCGTGGACCTCCTGACACTCGGGGACCTGTCTCCCACCGAGCTGCAGTCGGAGCTGGGCATGCCCTCAAACCTGCTGTCGCACCACCTCCGAACCCTGGAAGACGCCGGCCTGGCGACCCGGCACCGGTCCGAAGCGGACAAGCGCCGCAGTTACTTCCGGCTTGCGGCCGGGGCCCTGGATGGACTGGTGCCCGGAGTGGTCCAGAACGCCGGCCGCGTCCTGTTCGTCTGCACCCGCAACAGCGCCCGCTCCCAGCTGGCCGCCGCCCTGTGGCGCCAGGTCAGCAGCATCCCGTCGGCCTCTGCCGGAACACACCCCGCGGACCGCATCGCGCCCGGCGCGGTCGACGCCGCCCGCCGCCACGGCCTGGACCTGCCCGACATCGCCCCGCGGTCCCTGGATGAGGTGGCCGCAGCGGCAGACTTCGTCGTTACCGTCTGCGACAACGCCCACGAGGAACTGCCCGGGATCCGCTCCGTCCACTGGTCCGTTCCCGACCCCCTACGCCTGGGAACAAAGGAGGCCTTTGACCGAGCCTTTGATGACATCGCCCACCGCATCACCGACATCGCGCCCCGCCTCAACGCCGCCTAACCAAGAGGGCACCACCGCACATATTGACATTCATCAATGTATAGCCCGATACTCGCTATATCGATCATCATCAATGTTCGGTTGGGGAGCGTTACCGGCACCATGCAGTCCACACGTCACCAATCGATTCCAGGAGAAATACCGTGAGCACCGAAACCGCCAAGAAGCCCTCCGTCCTGTTCGTCTGCGTCCACAACGCCGGGCGTTCCCAGATGGCCGCCGCTTTCCTCACCACGCTGGGCAAGGGCCAGATCGAGGTCCGCTCCGCCGGGTCCCAGCCGGCTGACAAGATCAACCCCGCCGCCGTCGAAGCCATGGCCGAGGTCGGCATCGACATGTCAACCGAGGTCCCCAAGGTCCTCACCACCGAAGCGGTCAAGGAATCCGACGTGGTAATCACCATGGGCTGCGGCGACGAATGCCCCTACTTCCCGGGCAAGCGCTACGAGGACTGGGTCCTGGAAGACCCGGCGGGCAAGGGCGTCGAGTCCGTCCGCCCCATCCGTGACGAGATCAAGACCCGCATCGAGGGCCTGATCGACTCCCTGATCCCGGCCGCCAAGTAAACCCCGAAACTTGCGAGGAATACGCCCATGAGCAACGAACAGCTGATCATTATCGGGTCCGGCCCCGCCGGTTACACCGCCGCCATCTACGCCGCCCGCGCCGGGCTGGAACCGCTCGTGCTGGCCGGCTCGGTCACCGCGGGAGGTGCGCTGATGAACACCACCGAGGTGGAAAACTTTCCCGGCTTCCCCGGCGGCATCCAGGGCCCTGAGCTGATGGACGGGCTGCAGGAACAGGCCGAGAAATTCGGCGCCAAGGTCGTGTTCGACGACGTCACCGAAGTCCAGCTGTCCGGTCACCTGAAGACCGTCGTCACCGGAGCCGGCGAAACCCACCAGGCCCCGGCGATCATCCTCGCCACCGGCTCCGCGTACAGGGAACTCGGCCTCCCTGAAGAGAAGAAGCTCAGCGGCCACGGGGTGTCCTGGTGCGCCACCTGCGACGGGTTCTTCTTCCGCGAACAGGACATCATCGTCGTCGGCGGCGGCGACTCCGCCATGGAGGAAGCGACCTTCCTGACCCGGTTCGCGAGGTCCGTCACCGTCGTCGTACGCAAGGATGAACTGCGGGCCTCCCGGATCATGGCGCAGCGCGCCAAGGACAACCCCAAGATCAGCTTCGCGTGGAACTCCGCGATCACCGCGATCCACGGCGACCGCAGGGTCACCGGCGTCACCCTGACGGATACTGTCACCGGTGAAACCCGCGAGCAGGCCGCCACCGGCATCTTCGTCGCCATCGGCCACCTGCCGCGCACCGAACTGGTGGCAGGCCAGGTGGATCTGGACGAGGAAGGCTACATCAAGGTCGATGCCCCCACCACGGTCACCAACCTCTCCGGCGTCTTCGCCTGCGGGGACGCGGTGGACCACCGCTACCGGCAGGCCATCACCGCTGCGGGAACCGGCTGCGCGGCCGCCCTGGATGCCGAACGCTATCTCGCCGCCCTCGATGATGCAGACAGCATCGCCACCGCGTTAGTCGAAGAACCCAGCCACGCCTAAACCGGGAACAGGGAGGGGGTGAGCGCGATGACCAACGGATGCTGCGGCGACTCAGGTTGCTGCGGCGAGGACTGCTGCTGACCCACTCTCCAGGGTCCTGCCGGCCCCACAGGGCTGGCAGGACCCTACCTGATGCGACCGCACCACCACTACGGATGAAAGAGGACACCATGGAATCAGCGCAGAATCTCCGGGTCGCCGTGATCGGCGCAGGCCCGGTCGGCCTGGCCGCCGCGGCCCACCTGCTCGAACGGGGCCTGGAACCGCTGATCTTTGAAGCCGGCACCTCGCCCGGGGCCGCCATTGAACAATGGCGCCACATCCGTCTATTCTCCCCCTGGCGGTTCAACACCGACGCCGCAGCCGAACGCCTCCTCGAAGCCACCGGCTGGGAAGCGCCCCGACCCACCGCACTGCCCTACGGCGGGGAACTGATCGACAACTACCTCACCCCGCTGGCCGCACTGCCCCAGATCGCGTCCCGCCTGCAGACCGGCGCGCGCGTCACTGCCGTCACCCGGCAAGGAATGGACAAAACCCACATCAAGGGCCGCGACACCACACCCTTCACCGTCCGGGTCGAACACAGCGACGGCGAAACCCGCGACCACACCGTCGCCGCCGTCATCGACGCCTCCGGCACCTGGTCCACCCGCAACCCCCTGGGCACCTCAGGACTTCCCGCCATCGGCGAACACACAGCACAGGACCGGATCTCAGCCCCGCTGCCCGACGTCACCGGCCGCGAACGTGCAGCCTTTGCCGGCCGCCGCGTCCTCGTCGTTGGTGCCGGGCACTCCGCCGCCAACACCCTCATCAACCTTGCCGACCTCGCCAAAGACGAGCCGGACACCCGGATCCTCTGGGCCGTCCGCGGCGACTCGGCCGCGAAAGTCTACGGCGGCGGGGACCTGGACGGGCTGCCCGCCCGCGGCCAGCTCGGCGGCCGCGTCCGCCGGCTCGTGGAGGCCGGAAAGATTGAACTGCACACCAGCTTCGGCATCAGCTCCCTCAAATCCCTCGACTCCGGGGTCACCGTGGGCGCGGTGGACGGCCGGACCATCGAGGCCGACGTACTGGTGCCCTGCACCGGATTCCGGCCCGACCTGGACATCCTGCGCGAGCTCCGCCTCAACCTGGACCCCGCCGTGGAAGCACCTACCGAGCTTGGTCCGCTCATCGACCCGGAATTCCACTCCTGCGGCACCGTCCCGCCTCACGGCGCCAAACTCCTGGCCCACGCGTACAAAGACTTCTACATTGTCGGGATGAAGTCCTACGGCCGGGCTCCCACCTTCCTGCTGGCCACCGGGTACGAACAGGTCCGCTCCGTCGCCGCAGCCCTCGCCGGCGACCAGGAATCGGCCGACACCGTCCACCTCGAGCTCCCCGACACCGGGGTCTGCTCCACCGACACCGGCACCAGCTGCGATGTCCCGGCCGCTACATCGGCAGCAGTCGGAGCAGCTCCTGCAGAGGCCGGTTGCTGCGCGGCGCCGGAACCTGTGCTGGTCCGCTTTCCCACCGGTCTTGCCCATGGCCGCTCCGGCACCAGCAACGCCTAACCCTCGCCGCCTCGCATCCCGCCGTCTCACTCAAAAGGAACAATCCGCTCATGACCCACGAAAAGACACCGTCCGTATTGTTCGTCTGCAGCAAGAACGGCGGCAAATCCCAGCTCGCTGCCGGACTCATGCGCGACCTTGCAGGAGATGCCATTGGCGTCTATTCCGCTGGCACCAAGCCGGCTACGAGCCTGAACCCGCAGGCGGTGGAGTCCCTGACCGAGCTGGGCATCAATGTGACCGGCGAATACCCCAAACCTGTCACCGGCGAAGTCCTGGGCGCAGTGGACGCCGTTATTGTCCTGGGTACCGAGGCCAAGCTTGAACCGGTCGAGGGTAAGCGCTTCGAGGTCTGGGAAACGGACGAGCCCTCCGAACGCGGGATCGAGGGCATGGAGCGGATGCGCCTGGTCCGGGACGACATCAAAGCCCGGGTTCAGACGCTCTACACGGAGCTCACCGGAAACTAGCCATGCCCGCCCCGGCGCCGTCACTGACACTGACCACCGAGGGTGCACCGCGCGGCAGACTCATGCGGCATCTCTGGACGGCAGGGCCCGAGATCGCGGGTGGGTTTATTGACCCCTCCCATAAGAGGTAGGTGGGGCTAATGCCTGCATCTAGCTTGGCTAAACAGTACCGAGGTTTGGGGCGGGACCCGGGCGCAGCCTGTCAGGGCTTAAGGGCCCGATCTATCGCTATCCATCGACTCCCGTGCTAAGGCCTATGTCAGGGGTCGGTGATGGTGAGGGCTTCTATTGGGTTTTTGGGTTCGCGGTAGGCCAGGAGGCGGAGGGCGTTGGCGACGACGAGCAGGGTTGATCCTTCGTGGATTACGACGGCGAGGCCAATGCCGATGGCCCCGGTGATGGTTGCCGGTATGAGAATCGCGACGACACCGAGGCTGGCCCAGAGGTTCTGCCGGATGATTCGGCTGGATTGCCGGCTCAGGTTCACGGCGAAGGGGAGCCGTTGCAGGTCATCTCCCATGAGCGCGACGTCGGCGGTTTCCATGGCGACGTCGGAGCCGGCAGCGCCCATCGCGATCCCGACGGTGGCGTTGGCCATGGCCGGTGCGTCGTTGACGCCGTCACCGACCATCGCGACCTTATTTTCCCGGCCGCGCAGCTCGACTACGGCTTTGACTTTGTCCTCGGGGAGCAGGTCTCCGCGGGCCTCATCGAGCCCGAGCTTTCCGGCCACAGCATCCGCGACGTTCTGGTTGTCACCCGAGAGCATGATCATGTGCCGGATACCGGCGCGGCGCAGCTGTGTGATAACGGTTGCTGCGGAGTTCCGGGGAGTGTCCATCAGGCCCAGGACGCCCAGATACTTGGACCCCCGGCGCACGACCATGGTGGTCCGTCCCGCGGCTTCGAGCCGTGCAGTGGAGTCCCGGATGTCCTTGGTCAACGGTGTCCCGTCGGTCTCGGTGAAGAGCTGCTGCTTGCCGATGTGGATCTGTTCGCCGTCGATCAGGGCGCTGACCCCACGGCCGGTGATGCTGGTGACCGCGCCGGCGGTAAGGGGCGGTGTGCCGTCCAGTCGGGCGCGTGCCGCCGTCACGATGGCCGAGGCCAGCGGGTGGTCGCTTTGGGATTCGACGGCGAGTGCGACGGCAAGCAGTTCGGTTTCCTTCACGCCCGCCGCTGGTTCGACGTCGGTCATTTCGGGTTTGCCCTCCGTGAGGGTTCCGGTCTTGTCGAAGGCGATCGCGCTCAGCGTGCCGAGGTTCTCCAAAGGTCCGCCGCCTTTGATGAGCAGGCCGCCGCGGGCTGCCCGGGCGAGCCCGGACAGGACGGCGCTGGGGGTGGAGATTGCCAGCGCGCAGGGGCTGGCCGCGACGAGGACGGCCATGGCCCGATAGAGCGTGGCGGAGAACGGTTCGTCGATGACGAGGCCGGCGAAGAGCAGGGCGAGGACGAGGATCAGCACGGCGGGGACGAATACGCGCTGAAAGCGGTCCGTGAAGCGTTGCGTGGGCGAAATTTGGGCCTGGGCTTCGCTGACCATCCGCACCACGCGGGCGAGCGTTGAGTCCTTGGACAGCCGTGTCACCTCGATCTCCAGCACGCCGGGACCATTGACCGTGCCCGCGTAGATCCGGCTTTCGGCCGGGATGTCCGTCTCCTTCCGGGACGCCTCTTGCCCGATGGGGGTCTTGTCAACTGGGATGCTTTCCCCGGTCACGGCTGACTGGTCCACGCTGCTCTGCCCGACGGTGACGTGACCGTCCGAGGGGATGCGGGTGTTGGGTTTAATGATGACGGTGTCGCCGATCCGCAGTTCCCCGACCGGGATCTCCTGTTCAGCGCCGGCGCGTCTGACGAGTGCGGTGTCCGGGGCGAGTTCGGCCAGGGCCTGGATGGCGCGCCGGGCCCGGCCCATGGCGTAGCTTTCCAGGGCGTGGCCGATACTGAACAGAGCCAGCAGCAGGGCGCCTTCGGCCAGGTCCCCGAGCACCGCGGCCCCGGCGGCTGCGACCAGCATCAGGAAATCGATCTCGAACCGTTTGGCCATCACCGTCTGGATGGCTTCCTTCAGGGTGTAGTAGCCGCCGAAGAAATAGGCGGCGATATACAGCGCGGTGGAAACCACGTCCGGAACGGCAGAGCTGAGCCCCAGGAGGAACCCCGTCGCCAGGGTCAGGGCACACAGCACCGCGAAGATCAGCTCGCTTCGCTCACCAAAGATCCCGCCATGTTTGTGATCATGCTCTTCATGCTTTTCGTGCTTGTGGTCATGCGCGTCCGCTTCTGGCAGGCCGGTTTCAACGGCACCTGCCACAGGGGTTTGGGCGGGACCGGTCCGGTCTGCGCGCGGTGGTGTTCCAAAGCGCGTCAGAAGGTGCAAAACCGCCTTCTCCGAGGTCCTGTCCTTGAGGTATTCAACCGTAACGGAGCCGGTGGCGGAGACGTGGGCCTCCGCCACCCCGTCCAACTCGCGCAGCCGCTGTTCGAGCAGTTGCGCCCGGGCGGACCTGGAGATGCCGTCCACATCAAGGCTGAGGTGGCCAAAGTCGCTGTCCACCCGGGCACCCAGAGACACGGCCAGTTCGCGGATCCGGCGCAGGCTGATGAGACCGGGTTCGAAATGCACACACAGCTGCGCCGCTTCGGCGCCGTCCGGGCGCTTGACATGGGCGTCGATCACGCCCTGCCGGGCCTGCAGGCCCTCGGTCAGACTGCGCACGCAGGCGTCCTGTTCATCCAGCGCCTCGGGCAGAACAGTCTTCAGGTCAAGCTGGGTGTCGATCGCCACGCGTGCTCACTTCTCATAGTCAGGGCCGGTCAGGTTGAGGGGTGCTGGTGCAGGGCTTCGGGGTTCAGTCGAACAGATCTCCGAGGAACCCCCCGCGCTTGCGGCGGTCGTGCCGGTCACCATGACCGCTGTGGTGACCGTCCCGCCGGTCCGGGTAGGGAGACTGGCCGTAAAGGGGCTGCGGAGTCTGGGCATAGGGTGGCTGTGTCATTCCGGATGCCGCGTTCCGGGCAGCGTAGAACGCGGCTTCAGCATCCATCAGGGACTCCAGTTCGCCGCGGTCCAGGAAGATTCCGCGGCACCCTGTGCATTGGTCGATGATGACCCCGTTGCGTTCGTAGGGGCGCATCTCCGATTCGCATTTAGGGCAGGTAAGAGGGGCAGGTGAGGCGTTCATGTCGGCTCCTGACGAGTGGGGTCGGTTAGGGAAGGGGCTGCGGTGACTGCGGGGGAGTGCCCGGCGTGGGTGATCGCCAGGTCCAGCAACATCCGAACGTGGTTGTCGCCGAGACGGTAAAACACGACCCGGCCAGCGCGGCGGGTTTCCACGACTCGGTGCGCGCGCATGAGTCGAAGAGCTTGGCTCACCGAGGATTCGCTGAGACCGGCCACCGAGGCGAGGTCGTGCACGCACACCTCGCCGGCCTCCAGCAGCGTGGCGAGGATCCGCACCCGGCCGGGATCTCCCATCAACCGGAACACCGCGGCGACCCGCTCAACATCCTCGCCTGAGGGCAGTGCCCCCCGAAGAAACTCAACGCGGGAAGGGGCACGGTCGTTGTCCCGATGCCCGGGCGGGGAATCCGGATCAGTAATGGACTGCAGTCGACGACTCATCTGAACAGATTATCATTTGTTCAGATGACGTGGTCATTCATTCACCGGTTTTCACTCCGTCATACTTTCTGTTGTGTGTGACGGCTGGTGTGATGGGGGCGCCTTCAACGTCCCTCGAGCCCCTGTTTCTGTCGAAGCATCTACGCCCTCGACCGTGAGCTCCCTCCCGGATGTCAGTGAGGGGTGGGCGAGATGGACCGAGGAGCGTTTCTCGATGGCGTCAAGGAATGCAGGCTGCACCCACAAACCTGCAGGTCTGGCAGCTCTTACAGGGCGCCCAGGATGTAGATCACGAGGAACCCGAGGAAGAACATGGCACCCAAAAACACCGTTTCTTCCTGTTCATGCGCTTCAGTCAGCAGTTCCTCGACCGTGAGATACAAAAGAGCGGCAGCACCAAAAGCGAGAACAAGGGCCAGGACGGGGGCGCCGGCACCGCCGAGGAAGACAGCGCCACCTATCGCACCGACGGCCGTCAGGAGTCCAAGTCCGCTGCTGGTTGCCGCTGCACGGACGTTGGATATGCCAATTTCCTTGAGCTCTACTGTCAAAGACAGTGCCAGGAACAGGATTTCGATGGTGAGGGCGATGGTGAGGATAAGCGCCTCTCTGGCACCCAGAACAGTCCCCAGCCCCACCAGTAAACCGTCCAGCAGCAGATCGATTCCGACGGCTGCCAGCAGGCCTGTCGGCAATGTCCCGGACGCCGGGGACTGTCTGTCCATTTTTCGGCCCAGGGCGCCCAACAACAGCATGACAGCTGCGCCTGCGGCAAAACCGGCGGCCGCGAACCCGAGGTTTCCTTCTGCCCGCAGGTCCGGGAGTACTTCTCCGGCCAATGCTGCCAGGACCACGCCCGCCGCGAAGTGTTGAATCGCACTGGAGAGTTTTGGCCCCGGGGGCCTTAGGACAGCGATGACCGACCCCAGAGCCGCCGCGGCGACCGGGAACGCGACCAGCACCAGCGTTTGGGCGGAAAGACTCACACTGCCAACACCTTTCAAACCATGCCTTGCTTTAGGCAACCCAGAGGACATGTGCCCTACCCGCCCAGTGCAGGCGGGCTTTTGCTGCCTCACGCTACCGCCAGCGCCCTACCGGAGTCACGGCAAATGTTTGGATATTTGAACCTCACCCCGCTCGGGACTCCGGACGGCATGCCCGAAGCCCTCTGTCAGGTTCCGAAGGACGAGAAAACCCATCGCCAGTTCCCATCGTTTTAATCGGATATCATCGCTGTATGACGATACAAATGGCTGGTTGGGGGGATGCTTGCGGTGGGCTTGCACCCGCAGCGGCTTTGTTTCATTCCTTGAGCGACCCAACGCGGTTGAACATCGTGAAGCGAATGGCCGCCGGCGAGATCCGGGTGGGGGATCTGGCCGGGGAGCTGGGGCTTGCCCAGTCCACCGTGTCCGCCCATGTGGCGTGTCTGCGCGATTGTGGCCTGGTCCAGGGCCGCGCGCAGGGCCGCAGCGTCTATTACTCGCTGTCCCGTCCGGAACTGATGGACATGCTTGCCCAGGCCGAAGTCCTGCTTGCCGCCACCGGCAACGCGGTCAGCCTGTGCCCGAACTACGGCACCGGAAGCACCGGCGCCGTACCGACAAACGTGGAACTGACGAAGGAGAACGCCCGATGAGCGACGCCTGCGGCTGCAGCGACGACAAGCCCGAAACCGTGGCCGAAGAGGCTGAGGAGGCGGTCGGCTTCTGGCAGATCAACGAGATCCGGGCCGCGGCAATCTCGGGTGTGCTGCTCCTGACCGCCTGGATCCTGTCCTTGACCGGGGGCCCGGACTGGCTACGCCTGGTCCTGGAAATCGGGGCGCTGCTGGTCGCGGCGTGGACCTTTGTTCCCTCCACACTGCGGCGTCTGGCCAAAGGCAGGATCGGCGTCGGGACCTTGATGACGATCGCCGCCGTCGGCGCCGTCGCCCTGGGCGAGTTCGAGGAAGCCGCGATGCTCGCTTTCCTTTACTCCATTTCCGAGGGGTTGGAGGAATACTCGCTGGCGAAAACCCGGCGCGGCCTGCGCGCCTTGCTGGATCTGGTCCCGGCCGAAGCGACAGTCCTTCGCGGCGGGACGGAAGTCACCGTTGACCCGGCCGAGCTCGTTCCGGGGGACCGGATGGTCGTCCGCCCGGGCGAACGGTTGGCCACCGACGGCCGGATCATCACCGGCCGCACCTCCCTGGACACCTCGGCCCTGACCGGTGAATCCGTGCCGGTTGAGGCCGGTCCCGGCAGTGATGTCTACGCCGGGTCCATCAACGGCACCGGGCCGCTGGAAGTCGAAGTCACCAGCGCCGCGGAGAACAACTCCCTGGCCCGGATCGTGCACATCGTCGAGGCCGAACAGTCCCGCAAGGGACCCGGGCAGCGCCTGGCGGACAACATCGCCAAGAAACTGGTCCCCGGCATCCTCATCGCCGCGGCCCTGATCATCGCCTTCGGCTTCATCATGGGAGAACCCCTGGTGTGGTTCGAACGCGCCCTGGTCGTCCTCGTAGCCGCATCGCCTTGCGCTTTGGCGATCTCCGTCCCGGTCACCGTTGTCGCCTCCGTCGGCGCCGCCAGCCGCATCGGTGTGCTGATCAAGGGCGGCGGCGCACTGGAAACCCTCGGCAAGATCCGCACCATCGCCCTGGACAAGACCGGCACCCTGACCCGGAACAAGCCTGAAGTCATCGATGTCGCCGCGGCTGGGACCGTCACCCGCGAAGACGTTCTGGCCCTCGCAGCCGGGCTGGAGGCCCGCAGCGAACACCCCCTGGCCCGCGCCATCCTCGCCGCATCCCCCGCCCAGGCCGACGTGACCGACGTCGACACCGTCCCCGGCGCCGGCCTGCAAGGCACCTTTGAGGGCAAGACCGTCCGGCTGGGCCGCCCCGGCTGGATCAACCCCGGCTCCCTCGCCGCGGATGTCGAGCGGATGCAGAAGGCCGGTGCCACCGCCGTCCTGATCGAATCCGCCGGCGAAGTCATTGGTGCCGTCGCTGTCCGTGACGAACTGCGCCCCGAAGCCCGGGACGTCATCGCCCGGCTGACCGCCTCCGGGTACACCACGGCCATGCTCACCGGGGATAACGCGATCACCGCCGCGGCCCTGGGCAAGGACGCCGGGATCACCGAAGTCCACGCCGACCTTCGCCCGGAGGACAAGGCCGAAATCATCCGGACCCTGAAGTCCCGCCAGCCCACCGCCATGGTCGGTGACGGCGTCAACGACGCCCCGGCCCTGGCCACCGCCGACACCGGTGTTGCCATGGGTGCCATGGGCACCGACGTGGCCATTGAAACCGCCGACATCGCCCTGATGGGCGAGGACCTGAACCACCTGCCCCAGGTCCTGGACCACGCCCGCCGGACCCGGTCCATCATGCTGCAGAACGTGGGCCTGTCCCTGCTGCTGATCGCGATCCTGATCCCGCTGGCACTGGTCGGCGCCCTGGGGCTGGCCGCGGTCGTCCTGATCCACGAACTCGCCGAAATCGTGGTGATCGGCAACGGCGTCCGCGCCGGCCGCATCAGCGGCAAAATAATGGCGCTCCGGACGGCCAAACCCGCGCCGGCGCTGGAACCTGCCGCGTGAGCGTCCCGTCCCCGGCAGATCCGGCAGATCCGGCAGGGACACCACCAGTTGCCACCAAAGCATGGCGGGTAAAAATTGGCCTGCTCGCCGCGGCCGCCGTGCTCGCGGTGGCCGACCTGGTCATCAAGGCCTTGGCCGAGGAACTGCTCTCCAACGGTGCCACGGTCGATCTGGGCCTGGTGAACCTGAAGCTGGTGTACAACACCGGGGTGGCTTTCAGCCTCGGGGCTAACCTCGCCCCGTGGCTGGTCATTGCCGCGACCGCCGTCATCGTCCTGGCCATGTCCTGGTACGCAGTGTCCACCGCCCCCGCCATGCCGGCGCTCTCCCGGGCGGGTGCGGCGATGGTGGTTGGCGGCGGTGCCGGGAACCTTGTGGACCGGATGGACGGGCGCGGCGTCGTGGACTACCTGCACAGCGGCTGGTTTCCCACCTTCAACCTCGCCGACGTGTTCGTCACCGTCGGCGTAGGGCTGTATGTGCTGGGCAGCCTGCTGGGATCCCGGGACCAGGAAAAGGCGTAACCAGCTGCAGTCCGGGCACGGGCCTCCTGACGCTGGAAGGACTTGCTCATGCTTGCCAGCATCCTGGCCACGACGGCCGCGTTAGCAGCGACCAAAATCGATGACATTGCTCCCATGCTTTTCCGTTCCTTGAACATGAAGGATCGATGGGCGCTGGGATTGAACGGCTGCGGAAGGCGGTGCAGGCACCGGCGGGTCTGACCAGGTCACTGACGACATCCCGGAAATACCCCGGGTATCAAGCAGGTGGGTGCCAGTCAGGGCGTTATGCAAATGTGACAAATGAGGCTTGTGTGACGTAGGGTCTGAACCGTGCCGGTTTCTCCGAATGCGGCACTCCCGAGCAGACTTGCCTAACTCTGCCGCTGCCAGGGATCCGTTCGTAAAATTCGTCCGGCAGAGACGGGGAACCCAGAGTTGGCCCGCTTCGAGCAGGCCTTGGGGTGAAGCCGTGCCTGGTGCCTTTCGTGTACCATCACGGCCGGGTGCCTCCCATCCGAATCCGACAGCTAACCTCGCAGGCAGTGGGAGAGGCCCTTTCATGCCCATGCGCAAAACTCACGGCCGCCACCGCGCGGTCTCCGTCCAGACCAGCGCCATCGCCGTGCTGTCCAAATCCGTCACCGCAAACGCCGGCACCGCAGGCCGTCAGGCAGCCGTCCTCGCAGCAGCCTCCGGCCTCGTCCTGACTGGCGGCATCACCGCCGCCCAGGCAGCAGACGCCCCGGCCCAGCGCGACGCCGAGCCGGCATCCACCCTCGAAGTCGCAGGCCAGGCCCAGACCCCGCTGACCGCCGACGCCACGATCCAGATCACCTTCGAGCGTCCGGAGGTGGAAACCACGCCGGCACCCGTCGTGGAAGCAGCCAAGCCAGTCGCCGCCGAAGCGCCCAAAGCCGCGGTCCCCGTGGGCGCTGCGACGGTGAAGGCAGCCGCTGCGCCCGCCAAGGCCCAGGTCACCGTCACCCCTGCCGCGCCGGCGCCCGCGCCAGCCGCGGGCGGGATCAACGGCATCATGCTGTCCTCCGCCTACGCCCAGATCGGTATGATCCAGGACTGCACACGGCTAGTCGAAAACGCCCTCAACGCTGCCGGCATCCCCGTCGGCGACCTCGGGCCGATGCAGTTCATGAACTACGGCACCGTCGTCACCGACCCGCAGCCCGGCGACATGGTCATGCAGCCCGGCCACGTAGGAATCTACGTCGGCAACGGCCAAGTCCTCAGCTCCGGCCTGAACGGCAAGAACGAAACAGCGGTCCACCCCCTGACCTGGATGACCTCCAAAGGCGCCGTGACCTTCGTGCGCGCAGGCAAATAAAACCACTGAAGGCCGGTGATTCAATGCCTTGGGGGCAATGAATCACCGGCCTTCAGCATGCCCTCGCACGCTGGACCCTCTGTCGAGGGTGGAGTGCCCTGCCTCTTACTCCGGTCCGGTGCCTCGGAACCTCTGCACCCTCAAACCAAGGGACCGGAGACGCCGGAAGTCCCGCCGGAGCCTGTGGTGCTGAGGTGCTGAGGTGCTGAGGTGCTGAGGTGCTGAGGTGCAACCGTACAGCCGCAGTCTCGCTCGTTTCCGCGGATACGCGCCTTGGCTGTTGAGCTCTCCAGAGGAGTTCCGGCGATCGCGGCGAGAAGTACTGCGGGCGCCAATCCCATGCGTGTGCGGCACGTGAAAAGGTGGGCAGGGCTTTCCGCATATGCTGGATGGGTGCTAAACGAGTTTTGGGCCACCGCACCTGCATCGTACAAAGCGGTTGTTTTCAGTGCCATGGCCCTGATTGCGCTGGGAATCGCGATTAACATTTTTGGCCAGACCGCCAAAAATGAGGCCCTGTCGTTTGCATCGCTGGCTGTCATAGGCGCGGGACTGCTGCTTCACGCTGCAGGGGTTGTCATCCGCGGACATCAGGTCCAGAAACGCCTTCGGAATTCTTCAAGAAAAGGATGACCCAGTGCAGAACGCTTTCGTTGCGGCTGGCCTTCACGCCCTAAGCACGATGCCTACTCCCGGTCCCGGAACTGACGGGCTGAGGCCCGGTTTGAGTCCCGATCAGGTGTCACCGGGATTTCTCGGGTTTCTGATGACGGCGTTTATGGTCATAGCCGTCGTGATGCTCATGGTGTCCATGACCCGGCGGATCCGCCGCGTGCGCTACCAGGCGCAGATCCGTCTGCCAGGGCAGGACAGCCCGGACGGAGCGGATACGAACCTTGCCGTCGCCGGTGAGCCGCAAGCCAGAAAGCACACAACCTAGCGAAACTTCCGGGGCCCGGTCTAGTGGTTCGCCAATTTGTTCCAGCATGTCACCCGGCCGTTATCCTTCCCTCAGGGGATCGCGACCCTCTTGCCCGGCGAGATGACGCCGTAGCCCAGGCGGCGGTTGTGCCAGCAGCGTACCGAGCGCCTGGGAGAAATTGATTGGGCCGGCCGGCAGCCCGCACCGCTAGGCGGAACCTTGCCGCTTTCCAGGTCTTGGCCAGGCCGGCGAGGTAGCGGGGGCCGCCCTCCGTTTCCATCCAGATCAGCTTCAATGCCACGGGCAGCGGCGGTACGATTCACCACGGTCATGGTCCTGATACCAGCCATGGCATTGACGCTGGGGCTGACCAGCCGGGACCTGGTGGACGCGCGAGTCCATTCATCCATTCCTGTACAGTCGTTAGGGGCTTCATAGCGCCCCACGGATGCTGTCCCGCGCCCGGGCCAGTCCTGACGATGATTCAAGGAACCGTATGACCGCTGAAAATATGATGGCTGAGGGTCCTCATCGGCCGGCCGCGCCGTCCCGGGCATCGGGTATGCCGCTTGGTTGCCGGCGTTTGTTGATGGTTGGCGGTATCTGCGTTCCGATCGGCCTCGTTGCCGGACCATTTTTGCTGCCTGCTCAACTGTTGGCCGTCGCGGGAATTGTCCTGCTGGCTGTTGCGTTGTCCCACGGGCCCGGTGAACGCTGGTTTTGGCGCTGGTCGTTGGCTGTCGCCGCGGCTGGTGGCCTGTGGCTGGCCGCTACGGCGGCGTACTACATCACGATCATGGTCGCCGCTGAGGCGTCTGCCCCGTTGCCGGTTTTCGCGCAGGGACTCTTTACTGCCGGGGCGGTGTCCGTTGCGGTCATGGCGGTCGCAGCCCTGACCGCTGCGCTGCTGAGGATGCTGGCGAATCGCCGGAAAGCCCGGGAAGCGGGGGCGTCTGTCCGGTCCTAGGCCGTTCCTTGGTTCTTTCCGGTGTTCCCGTGCGACGGGAACACCGGAAAGACGTAGGTCAGGAGCGTTGTCCGGCGTTTCTGCGGCGCAGCCACCAGGTCACGGCCAGCGCCGCTGCCAGGATCCCGAAGGCGATTCCCACGGCCAGCGGCGCGTTATCGTCGTTGGGCCTCGGGGCCGTCGGCGGCATGGCGTTGGCGGTGTTTTGCGGGGCCTGCGAGGAGGCGGCAGCTGAAGGGCTTGCGGATGCCGACGGCTGGGACGATGCGGCGGTCGCGGGCGCTTGGACGGTGAAGGCGTAATTGCCTTCGATGGGGTGCCCGTCCGAGGACACGGCCCGCCAAAGCACCTTGTAGCTGCCCGGGGTCCCTGGGGCGATTTTGGTTGACAAGGTCGCCCCGTCGACGCTTACGGTGCCGTCGCTGACGGTGTTCCCGGCGCCGTCGGTGACGGTGATGACACTCAGGTTCAGGGACGCTGAATCCGTGGGAGGCTCGGTGAGGGTCAGTGACACTGTTTCGGGCGCGGTGGCCACGACTGCGTCGCGGGCCGGAGCCGTGGAGGACAGGGCGTCATGGGCGACGGCAGGGGAGGCCACCGCGGCGGCGGGCAGCAGCAGAGCTGCGACGGCTGCGAGGCGCAGGCGGGTACTAATTCTGGGGCGCGGTTTCATGGTTGGTTTCCTTTGGGAATGATTTTGGGTGCACGACGTTTCCGCTGAAACGTGCTTGCAGGGTGCAGGCGCGGCGGTGGCTGCAGGCCTGCGAAAAGGGCTTCAGGCGGTAGCGGGGGGCCCGCGCCGGGAATGGGTGTGGAGTATTATCCGGCGCAGAACCGGGGCCCGGGGCGGGGCCGGAACCAGCGGTGCCAGGGCCGGAATGAAGGGGACCGGCGCGAGGAAAAGTACGGGTCGGAGCCAGGTTGCCAGCGCCCAGAGGGCTGATTCGCCTTTGGCCAGCAGCAGCGCGGTCAGCACCGTCGCGCCGAGGTGGGCGGTGATCATGGCAGGTCCCAGGTCCCACACCAGCTGCGGATGCATGTCCTGCCCTGCGGGCAGCAGCGCCCCGGAGCCAATCAGGGGGTGGTGGTGTGTCCCCGGCGCGACAGGCGGGAGGGCAGAGCCGACGGCAGCTGTCGGAGGGAACGCGGACATCACTGAGTGCAGCAGGCCCTGACCGCCGGCCAGGACCATACCAAGAACCGGCGCCTTCAGCTTCCATCTGGTCAGGATGATGACGGCCAGGACCAGCAGGGACATGCAGGCCGCCAGTACCGGTGCCGGGGGCAGGAGGCCGCCGGCGGAGACGTGCGCCGCCGCGGCCAGTGACAGGGTTGATCCTGCCAGGGCGGCGGTCCGCAGCAACCGGAACGGCGCGCGCTGAACTCTCATCCCGGTCCTTCCTGTGGGGCTGGGTCTTGCGGGACTCTGCTGGAGGCGGCGGGCAACCGCTACTGGGCGGCGTCCGTCAGTTTCTGGCGGAATTCCTCCATCGTGTTCGGCGTCAATTTTTCACCGTTGAGGAAGAACGTCGGCGTCCCGGTCACGCCCAGCGCCTTACCGTCCGCGATGTCCTGACGGATCCGGTCTTTAGTGGCTTCGTTGGCCACAGCGGCGTCGTAGGCGGTCAGGTCCAGTCCGAGTTCTTCGGCGAAAGTGCGGAACAGGGGTGCCTGGGAGTCCTGCTTTTCACCCCACTGCGGCTGGGTCTCGAACATTTTCGCGGCCATCTGTTCGTATTTTCCCTGCTGGGCTGCGGCTTCGACAGCCAGCGCCGCCTGCCCGGAATTTCGGTGGGCCGGGAGGGGAAAGTAACGGTGGACGACCGTGATCCGGTCACCGAATTCTGCCTTCAGCTCGGCCACGACGGGTTCAGCAGCCTTGCAGGCTTCGCACTCGAAGTCCAAAAACTCTACCAGTTGGGCCTTCTCGGTTGCCGGAGCGGTGACCCGGTGGCTGTCCTCGCGGACGAGCTGGGCATCGGCTACGGGCTGGACGGCCACCGGCGCGGGTTTGTTGAGCGTAAACACGGCGTACCAGATGGCTCCTGCGGCCAGGATGACTCCGAGCAGGATCCAGATGACGGTTCTGGCGCGTTTGGCAGGGTCTGCCGGGGCGGCAGAAGTGGCTTTTCGTTGTGACATCAGTGATGAATGCTTTCCTGGTCGCGGTGGGCTGCTGCTTCAATCTGGAAGGTGGAGTGTTCGACGCTGACGTCGAAATGTTCGGCGACGCAGCGCTGCAGGTCAGCCAGGATGGTGGAGGCGTGCCCGTCGGTCAGGCAGCCGTCTTCGACGGTGACGTGGGCCGAGAGTACCGGGGTTCCGGAACCGACGAGGGACGCGTGCAGGTCGTGGACGTCTATGACGTGGGGAAGGGCGAGGATGTGCTCCCGGACCTGGCCCAGATCCAGCCCGGCGGGCGCGTTTTCCATCAGCACATTCACCGTGTCGCGGAGCAGTCTCAGTGTGCGGGGGATGATCAGGACCCCGATGAGCAGGGACACCACGGCATCGGCCTGCACCCAGCCGGTCAGGGCGATGATGATCGCCGCAACGATGACGGCCACGGATCCCAGGGCATCGTTCAGGACTTCAAGGAAGGCGGCCTTCATGTTGAAGTTATGATTCCGGCCTGATGCCAAAACAATCAGCCCGATGGCATTGCCGGCCAGACCGATGACGCCGAACCACAGCATTGTCGGTCCGGCGATTTCCGGCGGTTCGAAAAACCTGCGGATGCCCTCGATAATCACGAACGCGCCAACGCCCAGCAGAAGGGCAGCCTGGAAGGCCGCTGCGATGATTTCGGCGCGCTTGTAACCCCAGGTGCGTTTCAGCGTCGGCGGTTTCAGGGCCAGCGAGGCTGCGATCAGCGCGATCAGCAGACCGGTGGAGTCGGTGAACATGTGCCCGGCATCGGCCAGCAGCGCGAGGCTTCCGGTCAGCACGGCACCGATGATTTCCGCGGCCATGACGCTGAACGTAACAGCGAAAACGATGATGAGTTTTCCGCGGTGGCCGGCACCTGCCGCAGCGTGGTCGTGGTCATGTCCGCTCATGAGGGATCCTTCACAGTGGTTGGCGGGGCAGGGGTGGGGGCTTCTTGTCCTGGCCGCAGCCGGATTCTTTGCAGGTACCGGGCGGATCTACGCTGCGGATCATCGGGGGCAGGCGCGGGGCGGGGGCCGGAGAGTTCGGGGCGAGCCCGCTCTTCCGGCTGGACTGACCGGACCGTGGCCCCGCAGACAGGCCCAGGGGTTGGACCGGACCGGCTGGTTCATCCTGGTGTTCGAATTCATGAACGTCTGCACCGGGTGCGGCCGGGATCGGCGGAATTTCCGTCGTCACCGGCGCGGCCCGCCGCTGCCGCCGGGGCCCGGGTGGGTGCGTTCGCCCAGTTGGGCGAGCATGGCGTTGTAGGCCTCCAGGTCGGCATCATGGTTTCTGTCCGCTGCCCGGTCGGTCCTGCGGGTTTCCCGGGCATCGGAGCGGGACCACATGACGGCGACTCCGATCGCGATCAGCAGGGTCGGGACCTCCCCGATTCCCCAGGTGATGGCCCCGGCCATCTGCTGGTCAGCCAGCGGGGAAAGACCCCAGTCCCGGCCCAGCCCGGTAAACCATTCCGGCTGCAGGAGGGTGGTGGCGCCCATCAGGGCGACGCCGAAAAATGCGTGGAAAGCCATTGTGGCCAGCAGCAGCAGCAGCCGCAGCGGATACGGCGCCCGGCGGGGCACTGGATCGGTGCCGATCATGGACAGGACGAACAGGTAGCCGGTGATGACGAAGTGGACGGTCATCAGTTCATGGCCGGCATGTTCACGCAGGGCAAACCCGAAGGCGTCGGAGTAGTAGAACAGCACGATCGAGCCGGCGAAGTTCGCGGCGACAAAAAGCGGATGGGTCACAACGGCGGCCGGCCGGGAGTGCACCAGGATCATGATCCATTCCCGCGGTCCGCGTGTCCCGTCATGCCGGGGAGCCAGGGTCCGCAGGGCCAGGGTTACGGGGGCACCGAGAACGAGGAACACCGGAACGATCATGGTCAGCGCCATGTGGTCGAGCATGTGGGCACTGAACAGGACCCGCCCGTAGACCGAGGGGCCGCCGGAGGTGAAGAAGACCAGGGCAGCCAGGCCCACCAGCCACATCAGGCCCCGGGGCCAGGGCCACCTGTCCCCTCGCCGCTTCAGCAGCCGGGCGGCCCGAAGGTACAGGTACGCGGCCACCAGTGCCACAGCAATCCAGAGCCAGTCCGGGCGCCAGACCGTGAACCAGCGTTCGGGGGTCAGTTCCGGCGGCAGCAGGTAGCCCGTGAGGATTTGTGCCGGCGTCAGAGCCGGTTCGATGTCCTCGCCCAGAGGAGGGGGAGTGCGGCTCAGTGCGGCGGCCAGTCCGCTGACCGCTCCCATGATAAGCACCTCAACAACGATCAGCCGCCAGAACAGCCCAGTGGCCCGCGTCGCTCCTGCGGCGGCTGACAGAGCCGGAATGAGCCGCCTGCGGTGCAGGAGCCCGAGGCCGCCCAGGACGATGGCACCGGCCGTTTTCCCCATCAGCAGCACCCCATAGGGTGAGGTGAGGCCGGCGGGGGAATCGATGCGGATGGCCGCGTTGATCACCCCGGAGGCCACAACGAGGATGAAGGCGAACCCGGCGAGGGTTGAAAACCGTTTCACGACCGCGGCGGTGTCGCTGCCCAGCGCGGTGCCCGCTGCCGCCAGGGCGACCAGCCCGCCGAACCAGAGGCAGACGCCAACAAGGTGCAGGCCCAGTGAGTTGATGGCCTGTTCATGATCGCTGCCACCGGCGGCGTGTCCGATCAGGATCATCGGCACCAACCCGCCCATAGCCAGCCCGGCGGTCGCGGCCAGCCCGGCCGGGGAGCGGAGGCCGAAGGTCGCCGTCGCCACCGTCGCGGAGATGATCACCACCCACAGCCAGGCCGTCCCGGTAGGGAGCTCTGTAATGTAGGACGCCAGCTGCGAGGCGAATTGCCGGCTGCCGGAGATCGGTACCCCGGCGATATCGGCGAAGCTGAACACGATGACCGCCACCGCCGACAGCATCCACAGAATGCTCGCCGCACAGGCCAGGTTCATGATGCGCCCAAATGCAGGATGCTCCGGGACTGGAGCCCCGGAGCTGCCGCCGGCCTGCTTGTTTTTCCGCATCCGTGACATGGACGGCGGAACAATGAAGGCCGCGAAAACCAACGCCCCGATGGTGGCCGCCGCAGAGACGTTATGGACCGTCTGAACTATGCCAAAACCCCACCGGACCAGGGACCCCGGGTCCCGGGTTTCAGCCGGCAACGTCCCCCTGCCATACGCGGTCGCGACAAGCACCGCAGCGATGGCGAGAAGCCCTGCAACGGCCAACCACCAAGGCCTTGGCACTGCTGCCGGCCGCCCGGTTGGAAGCTTCACAGCCACAAGAAATCCTTCGCAGTAGACCTGCCGCACGGCAGGACACCGGGGCACATGCCGTCAGGACCGGCACCAAACCAGATTATCTGTAAGGTTGTTCAGACGATAATTCGGCTGGTTTCTGATCCTGCGTCAGTGGCCAGGCCCGGTCCTGAAGCGAATGTGAAGCATTAGCAGTCGAAGGTAATCTTGATGAATGACCACCTCTCCGATGCCCGCAGCGGCAGCCCGCGGCAGCGACTGTGCCGTCCGGCTGGTGGACGCCGACCGGGTCCGCTCCGTCCGGGACAGGATGCCGCAGGAGTCCGACGTCGCCGATCTTGCCGTGATTTTCGGTCTCCTGGCCGATCCCGGACGCGTACGGATCCTCATCGCCCTGCTCGAGGGGGAGATGTGTGTCTGCGACCTGGCCGCGACAACGGGTCTGAGCGAATCCGGTGTTTCGCACGCCCTGCGCCTGCTGCGCGGGCCCAAGGTCGTCACGGTCCGGCGTTCGGGCCGGATGGCCTACTACTCGCTGGCCGATTCGCACGTCCGTTTACTCCTGGATCTTGGCCTGACCCACGTCGGGCACACGGGCCAGGACCGTCTGCAGTCAGCAGCCAGCAGCTGACACCGATGCGGCGGGGGAAGTGCGCAGGGGGGTTCGAGAATGAACGGTGATTACCGTATCGACGGCCCGGTCTGGCTGCCGATCCTGCCCCCGTCATTGGGCGAGTATCTGGCCCCGAACCTGCAGCCCGTTCCGCTCATTCCGGCACTGGCGCTGGCCGCTGCCGTCCTCTACCTGGCCGGGGCCATCACTCTCTGGCGCCGGGGCCGGGCCTGGTCGCCGATACGCACCATCTCGTTCCTCACCGGCTGCGCCGCCATCGCCGTGGTCATGGGCGCCGGGATCGAAGGCTACGGGCTGCGCATGTTCTCCATTTTCATGTTCCAGCAACTGACGCTGATGATGGCCGTTCCGCCGCTACTGGTTGTCGGCTCACCCGGCACCCTGCTGCTGCGCACGACACCACACAACCGGCTGGGCCGGCCCGTGCTTCAGGCCGCGATCTGGGGCCTGCGCTCCAGATGGGGACGCCTGGCCATCCACCCGGGGTTCATGGTCCCCCTGTTCCTGCTGAGCTTTTACGGCGTGTACTTCTCTGGGCTCGCCGATCTGCTGCTGCCCAGCTGGTACGGGCACGTCGGGCTGGAGTTGCTGTTCCTGCTCGCCGGGATCCTCTTCACCGTGCCGCTAATCTCGGCCGACCCATTGCCCACCCGGCAGACCCATTTTGGGCGGTTGATCGATATTTTCGCGGAAATGCCACTGCATGCCTTTTTCGGGGTGGTCATCATGATGGCAACGGATCCGATGGTCGAATTCTTTGCCGTCCCGCCCGAAAGCTGGAATATCAATCCACTGCAGGACCAGGGAGTTGCCGGCGGGCTGGCATGGTCCTACGGGGAGCTGCCGGGGGTACTGCTGCTGATGTTCATCCTGGTCCGGTGGCAGCGGGACGAAGCCAGCGGGTGGGCCCGGTCAGAACGGGCAGTAGCCAGCGCCGGCGGCGATGCGGACATGGATGCCTACAACCAGTACCTGCAGCAGCTGGCCAACCGGCCCGAACGGCACCGCTGAACCGGCCTGGCCTGCCGCGTCGTTACCTTCCGAACACTTCCCTTACTGTCCGGCAAGCGCCGATACGATGAGCGCCTTCAGGGTCCCTTTCTCGGAGATCCCGAGGATCCTCGCGCTGACCCGGGCCTCCCGGTCCAGGACAAGGGTGGTGGGAACGGCGCGCGGCGGCACGTAGGTCGTCATGGCCAGCAGGATCCCGCCGTTGCTGTCATCAAAACTGGGATAACCCACCCCGAACGTGCGTTCAAAGGCAGCCGCAGTCGGCGCATCGTCCCGGACGTTCACGCCATAGAACAGCACTCCCTGGTCCCGGAATTCATTGTTCAGCGCGACCAGGTCCGGCGCTTCCTTCCGGCAGGGAGCACAGCCCGCGTACCAGAAATTCAGGACCACCACGTTGCCCGCCCAGTCGTCCGAGGAGACGGTTTCCCCGCTGAACAGCGTCCCGGTCAGGGAAACCTTCGAACCGCGCGCGTCGGGACGGTACTCGTTGACTGAACCATCACCTGCGATGTAGTTCTTGTCGTCCCCTGCGCGTGCCTGCGCGGCGAGGGAATCCTCCTGCGCCCCGCAACCGGACAGGGCCAGCGCCGCAGCACCGAGCCCCAGAACAGCCCGCCGGGGCGGGCACTTGCCTTCTCCTGCACGCTTGAACAGATCCACAGTCGTTGATTCTATCCCGTGTAGAAAAGGGAGCGGCGGGCGGTTTGCAGGCGACTATCAGGTAAATCACAGGATTATAACGATTTCAGGACCTGCCTGTAATGTTGATACAGGCATTTGTGTATCAGTGCCTTCGAGGCCGAAAGCCAACCCCGCCCGGGCCTCGCAAACGACGAGCTTCACAGGCGGGGGCGGAGAACCCATCTTCCGGCAGCTGCGCTGCCTTGGGGTGAAGCCGGAGCTGAAGACTGCATCGAGCGGTTCGAGTCCCCGGCCGGGCTTGATCCTTGGCCCGAACCCGACAGCTAACTTCGCAGGCGCTGAAAGGACCCCATGCCGTCTTCCCCTGCCCGCGGCCGGCACCGTAGCCCGGTGCCCGCCCGAGCCTGGCGCGTCGATTCTGCCGCTCCCCGGCACAGTCGGCGCCAGCCCACCAGCCGGGACTTCGCCGTCCTTCGACGCAACCTTCCGGCAGCGGCCACCATCACCGCAGCAATGCTGGTCGGCGCAGCCATCACTGCGGCCAATGCCGGCACGGGCACTGACCGGCCCGCTGCGGCAGGCGCGGAACAGGTGGCCGCAATCGAGGTTCCGGCGCAGGCTTCGCCGGGCGCCAGCATCTCCTTCGACCGGTCCCCGGTGGCCACTGTCCCGGCCCCGGCCGTACCCGAGTCCCCGGCGGCCGGGTCTGCCGGGGCTTCGGCGCAGCTGGTCCCCGCGGCAGCTGTTCCCGCCAGCCCGGCGGCTTTGTCGGGGCTCACCGCACCGTTGGCGAGCATGTCCGTAGCGTCGCCGTTCGGTTTCCGCACCAGTCCGATAACCGGGGGATCCGGGGAGCTTCACACCGGCCTTGACCTGGTGGCGTCCTGCCAGACAGCCGTGTTCGCGGCCGGAACCGGAACGGTGGTCGAGGCAGGATGGTCCGCGTACGGCGGGGGAAACCGGATCGTGGTCGACCACGGCAACGGCCTGAAAAGCACCTACAACCACCTGGCCTCGATCGAGACGAGCGTCGGTGCCCCCGTCGCCGCGGGGCAGCGGCTGGCCGCTGCCGGAACAACGGGAAACTCCACCGGCTGCCACCTGCATTTCGAGGTGCTCTTCAACGGCCAGACCGTTGATCCCCAGGGCTGGCTGTGACCGCAGCGAACCCCAGGGCGGGCGCGGCAGGCCGCGCACCACGGCCGGTTCAGCGTCGCGGCCTGCTGTGGGCCGTCTTCGTCACCGTGGTTATCCTCACCGCGCTGGCTTTCTTCGCCATCGGCCGGCTCTCCGGCGCGCCGCAGCAGATCTCCGATGACGGACCGGATGCCGGATTTGCCCGTGACATGCAGGTCCACCACGCCCAGGCCGTGGAGATGGCCCTGATCATCAGGGATACGTCCACGAACGAAGAAATCCGCGCGGTCGCCTATGACATCGCGACCACCCAGCAGCACCAGAAGGGTCAGATGTTCGCCTGGCTGCAGGGATGGGGCCTGTCCCAGGCAGGCAAAGGGAAGCCCATGGCCTGGATGGGGGCCGGGAGCGGGGACCACGGACAGTCCCACGGGGCCTCTGCTGCCGCGGCACCGCAGACAGAGATGGAGGGCATGGCGACGCCCGAACAGATGCAGGCCCTCCGGGCCGCTTCCGGGACAGAGGCGGACCGGCTTTTCACTGATCTGATGATCCGCCACCACCAGGGCGGGGTGGCGATGGCCACTGCGGCCGTGAACCTCGCCGAGACCGCCCGCGTCCGCGACTTCGCCGCCGGCCTGATGGAAGCGCAAAGCGCTGAAATACTGGCTTTGCAGGACCTGCGCGCCCGACTTTGACCACCCGCAGCCCATTCCGGCCGCACCAGCGACGAAAGCGAGCCCACCTGATGCCCCAGCCCCGGCCCTCCCACGCGGAACGACAGGCGATCCTGAAGGCCCTGCAGGCAAAACAGCGGGCCAAGGCGCGCCGTAAAGCCTGGCTGCTCTACGGTGCGGCGGCGGTCGTCGTCGCCGCGATCATCGGAGCCGTGGCGTTTGTTGTAGTCGGCGAGGTGCGCCAGCGCGAGGAAGCCGCCGCGGCGGCTTCCCGGCCGATAGAGGGTGAGCAGGACTTCCCGGACCAGTCCAGGAACCATACGAGGGAACCGGTCAGCTACCCCAGGGCCCCTGCCACCGGAGGGGACCACGCCCCGGTCTGGACGAACTGCGGGATCTACACCGCCCCCGTGCAGCAGACCCAGGCGGTGCATTCCCTGGAGCACGGCGCCGTGTGGCTCACCTACCGTCCCGACCTGGCTGCGGACCAGATTGCCGAACTGACCGCTGCCGCCGACGGGCAGCCGTATCTCCTGCTCAGTCCCGTCCCCGACCAGGAGGCTCCCATCGTGGCCACGGCATGGGGCAAGCAGCTGGCCTTGCAGACCAGCAGCGATGAACGCCTTGCTCCGTTCATTAAGAAGTACCGCCAGGGCCCGCAGACGCCTGAGCCGGGAGCCGTCTGCACCGGCGGTATCCAGGGCTGACAAGCAGCCGCAGGGCTGTCCTCAATGTCGGCTGACAGGTCACTGGCCAAATACTTAGACGGGCATGAGGAAGGTCCCTGCCAGGTTCTGCAGCTGATAAATCCACTTCACCCACAGCCCGGAGACCATCAGAACACCAAGGATGATCAACATCGCCGCCCCGGCGATGTTGACCGCACGGATATGGGCCCTGACAACCGCCAGGACCCGGGAAACCCAGTTCAGGCCGAAAGCGACCAGCACAAAAGGGATCCCCAGGCCCAGACAATAGACGAACGCCAGCAGCGCACCGCGCCAGGCGCTGGCGGCCGTGACGCTCAGGCTGAGCACTGCACTGAGGGTCGGACCCATGCACGGGGTCCAGCCGAGCCCAAACACCACGCCCAGCACCGGGGCGCCGGCCAATCCTTTCCTGCCCGGAGCACGGAATTTCCTGGTCTGCTGCAGCCAGGAGAAACCGCCCAGCAGGACCAGCCCCATCAGGATGACGACGACGCCCAGGACCCGCATCAGTGGATCCTGCCACCGCACCAGCCATGAGCCGATGGCACCGAAGGCTGCACCGTAGAGGGTAAATACCGCCCCGAAGCCGAGAATGAACAAGGCCACCCCGGTCAGGACACGGCGCCGGTTCCCGGGCTGGCCGGGATCGGTCAGCCCGGAGACGAACCCCAGATACCCCGGGACCAGCGGAAGAATACACGGCGAGAGGAACGAAACCAGGCCCGCGACCGCTGCGAGCGGCAGTGCCAGCACCAGCGCACCGGACGTCACGCTTGAAGCAAAAAATTCTCCGATGTCCACTTACTGCCCTTCCCCTACCGCGCCGCGTACCGTTCCCAGAACCAGCAGCCCTGCCCCGGCCACCACGAAAACCCCGGCAAGATTCGAACTCGGCAACCACCCGGTATGCAGGTAATCCACAACCCCGTCCCCATCCAGCAGGTCCACAAGATTCCCCAGGGCACCACCGAGCAGGAGCGCCGCACCGGACAGCGAAAGTTTCCTCAACCGCGGGGCGGCCCGGACCAGGACGGCGGCCAGCACAGCAACAAGCGCCACAGCACCCAGCACCAGTGCCCCCGGGGGAAGCCAGGACAGGGGACCGAAACCGGCGCCGGTGTCGTAGGCCACCCGCACAGTAAACAATCCGAAATCCGTGTCGTGGCTGTCGTGGCCGAGGGTCTGCACCAGGGCGGCCTTGACCGAGAGATCGGTCACCGCCAGGGCCGCGGCAGAAAGGACCAGGACAGATCTGGCGGCAGTGGAGTGCTCAGAGTCCAGTACACTCACGTGCTCGAGGCGGCAGTGCCGCGCACCGCGGCCCGCAGGGATTCAGCGGAGGGCAGCCCGGAAAGACCGGTATTGGCAGGATAGAGCCGGCAGCTTAATCCGGCGTCCGCTGTGGAAGGAAACAGGTCCTTCCCTCCGGCCAGGAATGACGGGGAGCCGCGGAACAGCACAGCGGCGGCCTCGGATTCGGAGCTGATCTCACGAACTGTCAGCAGTTCGGGTTCAAGTCCCTCAGCGTGCAGTACGTTCTTGAAGAGCTCCACTGCGGGTCCGGAGTTGGGGCAGCCAGGTATGGTGCGCACTTCGTAGGACATGCCTTACTCTCCCCGGCGTGCCAGCGGCAGGGAAAGGCTGCGGGGTTCAGGTTGCGGTGCAGCCGCCGTTCCGCAGCCCTCGCAGCATGGTCCCGCTGCAGGGGCGGCAGAACTGGCGGGGTGGGGGAGGGCGGAGGTGGCGCCATCTTCGGAGCCCTTGTCCGGTGCGGCAGGTGCGCAGCAGGCGTCCTCCGCCGCCTCGCCGTGCTCCGCGGTGGCGTGCGGGACCGCACAGCAGACATCGCCCTTCCAGGCGTTGACGCCTTCCCGGACGGCGATCGCAGCGATGACCAGGGCCGCCCCTGCATCTGCCCACCACCAGCCCAAGGTGCTGTTCAACACCAAGCCCACCAGCAGAACAGCCGAAAGATACGTGCACAACAGGGTCTGTTTGGAATCAGCGACAGCCGTGCGGGAACCCAATTCCCGGCCCGCGCGGCGCTGCAGCCAGGACAGGACCGGCATGATCGCCAGGGACAGCGCGGCGATCACGATGCCCGCCGTGGAGTGCTGCGCCTCACCGCCGCCGGCCAGGGAACGGACCGAATCCACGGTAACGAACAGGGCCAGGGCGAAAAAGGACACCGCGATGATCCGCAGCGTCACGTGTTCGCGCCGTGCCGGGTCCTGTGCGGAGAACTGCCAGGACAGAGCAACCGCCGATGCCACCTCGATCACCGAATCCAGGCCGAAGCCGATGAGCGCAGAGGAGTCCGCCAGATTGCCGGCCCAAAGCGCGATGACGGCTTCGATGACGTTATACGTGATGGTCGCGGCCGCGAAAAAACGGATCCGGCGGCTCAATACTGCACGGCGTCCCGTATCCGCAGTGAGCAGGAGGGCCCCGCTCATGCCACGCACGTCCCGTCAGCGGCGCAGCAGGCCGGATCAACGGCCAGCACCACACCCAGCAGATCCCTGATCGCGTGCCCCAGCCGGGCGTCAGTAAGCTCATACCGGGTCCGCCGGCCATCCGGAACGGCCACCACCAGACCGCAGCCACGCAGGCAGGTCAGGTGATTGGACATGCTCTGCCGCGAAACACCGAGGGATTCGGCGAGTTCGGACGGGTACCCGGGCCCCTCAGCCAAGGCCAGCAAAACCTTGGCCCTGGTCGGATCCGAGACCGCATACCCAAACCGTGCCAGAACCGGAGCGTTCGTGAGCGTTTCCATAACCCCAGAGTACATTTAGGAATGTATCAATGTAAAAGTCTCGGCTCCGGCCCGCCCTGGCATTACGCATGGGATCCTTCAGAGACCCATCCGGTCCAGCAGGGCGTCCTCTTCGTCGTCCGATGTGTTGCGCTTGCGGGCCTTTTCTTCGAGTCGAATTTTCGGGGCCGGGTCCTGCGGGTCACCCTGCGCCTGGTCTTCGCGTTCCTCCCGGGCGATACGGGCCTGCTGCCGGGCCGTGTATCCGAAACCCACGAAGGCAAGTATTCCAAAGGTCAGCCACTGCATCGCGTAGGACAGATTCGATCCTTCCTGAACAGCGGGCATGGCGAGCTGTTCAGGCGCTACGTCCGGAGCGGGCGATTCGGAGGCCATCAGTCCATAGCTTCCGGTCAACAGCGGGTACTCCAGCTGCCGGGCATAGTCGGGCAGGGCGATGCTTGGCAACTGGCCCTCGGGCGCGGTCCTGCCATCCAGCGTCTGTTCGGACGCTTTGATCCGGACCACCACCTCAACGTTTCCCGCTGGTGGTGACGGGACAGCATCCGGGTACCCCGGCTTCACGTTGCCAATTGGCAGCCACCCCCGGTTCACGACCACGGTCTCGCCGGAGCGGAGCCGAAAGGGAACAAGAACCTCATAACCGGGCGCGGAATTGTTTGGCCTGTTCCTGACAATCCGTTGGTCCTGCACCAGATAGTGACCAGCCAGCGACACTGTTGTCCATTTCATGTCCGGGTCAGCAACGGAGAAATACTGCTTCACCTGCTCGAACGGCACAGGGGATTTTTCGTAGTTTTGCTGGACGCGCCGGATCTCAGTCACCGCCTGATTGCGGCGATCCATCTGCCATTTGCTGAGTCCGGCACAGGCGGCCGCAACTACAGCGGCAAGGATCAGAAAACCCAGCCAGCGCCTCGTCAGGAGGAACCGGTAGGTCATGGCCGCAACCGCCGGGAGTTGGAATCCTTCAAATATCCTGACGCGGCTGGATAGCTGATAAACGACAGGCGCTGTAGCAGCGGTGGCCGGTCTGGGATGGGGCGCGGGAAACGTTGGAGCACCCGTCCAGCGTAACCGCGGGATGTGCAGTCCTCTTCCTTGCCATCAGCACAATCGGCCCTGCGCCCGCGAAGTGAATTCCTTAACCGCGGGCTGGTCCTCTCCGGGGCTGGCAGTGGGATGCTGTCGGTGTGGGACCGACTTAATGTTGCCTTTGCTAAGTGCGGCATACCTAAGGACGCCGGGGTCATCGGGACACCACGGGGAAGCGCGAGCTCAGCCCAACTCCATTTGAGTTAGGTAAGGCTATCCTTTACAGTTCAGGCGTGACTGTACAGCCGGAACTGGCAGGAGTCTCGTTCGCCGCCAAACTGGCCGGCTTCGGAGATCGTCCCGCCATCACGACCAAAGACCAATCCGTGAGCTACGGGGAACTTGCGCGCCGTGTGGAGGATATGGGCCGGGCCTTCGGGCCAGGCCGCCGGCTCGTTGCCCTTGAGGCTGAGAATTCCCTGCCGTCCCTGGTGGCCTACCTGGCGGCCCTGTCCTCCGGCAACCCATTGCTAATCCTGCCCGCAGGCGGCGGGACGGCAGCCGAGACACTCGTTGCCGTGTACGATCCCGATACTGTGGTCCGCGCGTGCCGGGGTGAGGTGGTCCTGGATGTGCGTCGGGACGAAACGCACCATGAACTGCACCCGGAGCTGGCGCTGCTGCTGAGTACCTCCGGATCCACTGGTTCACCCAAACTTGTGCGCCTGTCCGCAGAGTCCTTGCAGGCAAATGCCTCAGCCATAGCCGATTACCTGCACCTGCGCCCCACTGATACTGCGGCCACCACCCTTCCCCTGTCCTACTGCTACGGGATGAGCGTAGTGAACAGCCACCTGCTGGTGGGCGCGTCCCTCGCGCTGACCGACCTCTCAGTGGTGGACCCGTGTTTCTGGGAACTGGCCAGAGCCGAAAACGTCACATCCTTCGCCGCCGTACCCTACACGTTCGAGCTCCTTGAACGGGTGGGCTTTGAGGACATGGATCTGCCCAGCCTGCGCTACATCACCCAGGCCGGCGGGCGACTCGATCCAGACCGAGTGCGTTCCTACGCACACATGGGCCGACGGCAGGGCTGGGACCTCTTTGTCATGTATGGCCAGACCGAGGCCACGGCCCGCATGGCCTACCTGCCCCCTGACCTGGCAGCCGAGTACCCGCAATCCATCGGCGTGGCCGTGCCCGGCGGCTCCTTCCGGCTGGAGCCCGTCCCCGACCTGGAAGCTTCCGAACTCGTTTTTTCAGGCCCCAACGTCATGCTGGGGTACGCCGAACGGCCGGAAGACCTGGCCTTAGGACGTGTCACCACAGAGCTTCACACGGGCGACCTGGCCCGTTGCGGTACCAATGGCCTCTACGAAATCGTTGGCCGACGGACCCGCTTCGTCAAAATCGTTGGCCTGCGGGTGGACCTGGGCCAAGTGGAACGGCTGCTGGCCGATCTTGGCCTGACCTCCGCGGCAGCCGGCTCGGACCAGGCAGTGGTCGCCGTCGTGGAGGCCAGCCAAGATCTTGCCCTGGTGGCCAAGACACTTGCCCAGGATTTGGGCCTGCCCCGTTCAGCAGTCCAGCTTCATGGCGTGGAGTCCATACCGCGCCTCGCCAACGGCAAACCGGACTACCCCGCGGTCCTGGCCCTGGCGTCCAGGAATGATGACAACGACGGCACCGGCGGTGCTGCCCCGGAATCGGCAGGACACCCGACCGACGCGCGAAGGATCTTCGCGGAGGTCCTCGAACAGGAAAACATCGCCGACTCGGACACTTTTGTTTCCCTGGGCGGTGACTCGCTGTCCTACGTGGCAGCCTCCGTCCGGCTGGAGCGTGCCCTCGGATACATCCCGCAGGGCTGGCACCTGATCCCGGTCTGTGATCTTGTGCCTGCCGCCCATAACGCACCAAACACGTCGGCCGTAGATACGGATGAGCACTCAGACCAGCGGACGGGGGGAGCTGCACGAACTTCCCGGAGCTGGCATCGGCGGTTGCTTGCCCCCATGGAAACCGGAATTGTGCTTCGCGCTATTGCCATCATCTTTATCGTCTCCACGCACATCGGTTTCTTCCACTGGGAAGGGACCGCCCACGTACTCATCGCCGTCGCCGGCTATAACTTTGCGCGCTTCCAGCTAAGCGGTACCCGCCGTTCCCGGCTCCGGCGGCAACTGCGCAGCATTGCCCGGATCGTCGTGCCCAGCGTTGCGGTCATCGGCTTCGCCTTTGCCGTAACCGATACCTACACCTGGGCCAACGTCTTCCTGCTGAACAACCTGCTGGGCCCGCCAGGATGGACCGACTATTCAAGGTTCTGGTTCATCGAGATCCTGGTCCAGATCCTGCTGGTCATCGCCGCCCTGCTGGCGATACCAGCCGTTGCCCGCGCCCAGCGCCGGTGGCCATGGGCGTTCCCCCTGGCATTAGTAGTCATTGACCTGCCGATGCTCTTCGACCTTGTGGACAGCCGGTATCCGGGGCAGGGGCCAGTCCTGTGGCTGTTCGGGCTCGGCTGGGCCGCCGCCGCGTCACGGACACAATGGCAGCGGGCAGCCGTGACCGCCATCGCCCTGCTCACCATCCCCCAATCGTTCGAGGATCAGTACCGGAGTACAACCATCCTGGTGGGCTTCCTCATCCTGCTCTGGCTGCCCACCCTGGCCGTCCCGCGCGGGCTGCACCGACTCACGGCCCTGCTGGCCAGCGCCTCGCTATACATTTACGTCACCCACTGGCTGGTGTACCCGCTTGTTGATCCGGAGTACAAGGCACTGGCGGTCCTCGTTTCCCTGGCGGCAGGCATCCTTTACTGGGCCGCCGCCACCCAGGCAATGACCACCACAGAACGGTGGCTGCGGCGACGAAACAGGCAACACCCGAGAACAAAGACCCCCGGAAATCGCCAGCCATTACGCATCCTCGACGGCAGCCCAACACACGGCGCCGAAGCCACGCCTATAAACGACTGACCGCCGTCCCCACGACGGCGGCGGACAGTAAACCTGCCCTTAGCCCTGTCGACCGCACTGCGGCGTCATCCATTCCTGCAACCGGAGCGGTCTGTGGTCTGTGGTTTGGAGAATGTTTATGGCCCATACGAACGGACGGGCTGACAGGACAAGGGACAGAATCGTGGCTGCACTTCAATACTTTCGGCGCTTCCCACCACTCCACCCATTACCTTGAAGGGCTATTCGTTCACCAGGACGGGAACTCCGACAGCGGCGGACACTGCTTTGCCTTGAAATTCCGGAGGTACGCGGATGATGAACTCTTCACGTTCCTCCGCGGACCCGGGATGGTTCTGACCTTCGCTGCCCATGTCACGGATAATCCGGTCCGTGACGAGGAGGGCGCCTTTTTCGTCGTAGAACCCTGCCAGCACCTGCATCTCAAGAAGATCGCTGACGTCATTGGTTACCGTGACCGTACCCATAGCTGCTGATCCGTCGAAGGCCAGGTCTTTCAAGACGAATCTGTCATCAAACGGCCCGGCGACCTGGACGGTCCGGCCTTTGATCGGGGCAGTGGTGTGGAGACCAGCCAAATCCGGTTCATCTTCGGTGGCGGCCGCAAGTCCAGGGAAGGATGTCTTTGCGGCGGCGGCCATCGGAACGCTTTCAGCCGCGGAAACCTGGGTGGGTCCCGCAGGGTTCTGCAGAACGACAGCGGCAACCACGGCCAGGGCCGCAGCGAGCAGACCGGCGAGCAGGAGAAGTTGTGGTTTGCGGGTCATGCTGTTCCTTCAGTGTGGCCGGGGCCCGGGCATCCTTTGATCCCCGGGCCCCAGAGTCATAACAGGTCAGCGGAGGACGCGCAGGGCGCCGCCGACGACGTCGAACAGGTCTGTGTTGTCTACACTGCCCTGAAGCTTCTCAGAGCCTGAACCGTAGGCGTAAACGGGAACGTCCGCGCCGGTGTGGTTGCCAGAGAGGTAGCTCAGCCACAGGCTGGCCTCCTTGGAACCGTCCTTGACGTCGGCCGGGTCATTGGGGGTGCGGAAGGTGGCCGGACCGAAGTTGCGCGGATCGGCTGCGCCGGTTCCGTTGATGATGCCGGTGGAGCGCGCAGGGTCTTTGGTGTTTCCGCCGGGCCGTGAGGGGGTGGAGTTGTTGGCGGTGTTCCCGCTGTCGACGTTGGCAGGAGGTGCTGCCGCTTCAGCGTTGGTGAAGGAACCTTTCTCGATGATGTTCATGCCGGCAGTTTCGTGGTCGGCGGTCACGATTACGAGTGTGTTGCCGTCCTTTTTGGCGAAGTCCAGGGCGGCGGCCACGGCATCATCAAAGGCCTTGACCTCCTCGAGCGCCTGGCCGGCGTCATTGGCGTGGGAACGCTTATCGATCAGGGCCCCTTCAACCTGCAGATAGAAACCGTTGCCGTTCGCGCCCTTTTTGCTCTCCAGCAGTTCAATGGCCTTTTTGGTCATTTCCGGCAGGGAAGGCTCCTGGGCCTGGGGGGCGGAAGGATTGTCCTGCTTGGCCTTTTCCACCGTGAGGTTGCCCTTGTTGAACAGGCCGAAGACCTTGTCCCCGGAGGCTGCGTTCAGGTCGGTGCGGGTGGCAGGAATCTGGCTTGCCGCCGACCCCAGGACCGAATAGCCCTGTTCCTTCAGGGCGGTTTCGTCAGCGGCGTCAAAGCGTCCCAGCCCGCCGCCGAAGATGACGTCGGCGGTGCCGTTGCGGGCAATCTGGTCAGCGACAGGGGTGACCCTGACATCACTCGTGGGCAGCACATCGCCGGTCACGGCCGTGTCCTGGCACGCCGAGGCAGAATAGACCGGACCCTGACAGCCGCGGGCCAGGACGTGGCTCATCTGGGCCGCTGGCGTCGCGTCCGTGATCTCTGCGGTGGACACATTACCGGTGCGGTAACCGGCTTGCTTGGCCAGTTCCATAGCGGTCGGCACCACGGCGCCCTTGGCATCCACGCCCAGCGCTGCATTGTAGGTCTTCACCCCTGAAGCCCAAGCCGTGGCAGCGGACGCGGAGTCGGTGACGAGGTTGGGCTTGAAGTCCGCTTCGCCCGGCTGACCGGACTTCTTCTCCACAGAATAGGTACTGACGTAGCCCTGGGCCGGGAGGGTCTCCATGGCCAGTTTGCCCTCGGCGCCGTAGAAGCGTTCCCGGGCGGCGGTAACGTGGGTCCGGCCCATGCCGTCACCGAGCAGATAGATCACGTTCTTGGTCCGGCCGTTGTTCCCCTCCGGGGCCGCCGAGGCAGGACCCGCCGGAGCGGTGAAGGTGACGGCCGCCACGACGGCGGCAAGGGCCGCCGAAGAGGTAAGCACAAAGGAAGTGCGACGCATCAGGGTATCTCCAAAAAAGTAAGGGATGGCTCCGAGCGGAGCGTCAACAGTGTGTCGCCTGAAGATTCCGTAGATACGAACTTCAAATAGCCGCAAAACAAAGTGGTGATTAACGCTCGGAGCTTCGCAAGCTCAAGACCGTGATCGCCGTTAAGCGAGGTCAGCCGCAGCGAATCCATCGATACCTTGGGCGACAAGCTTTACTGGTCATCGGCAAGCACATTACCGCTCGCGGACAAGCCGGGAGTCAGCGGCCAGCTTGCCGCCGATCCGGTTTCCCTTCCCGACGTGAAGGTCTGTCGTAACGAAATCTGCAGTACCTGTACCTGCCTCCGCTGGTCCGGGCCTGGGATGCGAACGAGAATGTGCCACAGATCGTGGGCACATTTGACCGGCGAAGGCGACATGCTGCTCCGACCAGCAGGCCGTGGAGAAGCAGGTATCTAACAGCAGCACGACCGAAGGGTGCGGGTAGCGTCAATGTGGGGAGTCTGCTTCCAGGTCGTCCATAGCCCAGGCGAGAAAAGCAAGTTCGAGTTGCGGAGGTTCCTGGATCTCGTAGAGGAATGCGTCAAAGTCGAGGGCACCGGCGCTCCCGCCCTGACCCCAGTACCTCAGCCACACACCTTCGAGGCTGATGATGTTCAGTTCTATGAGACTTCGCGCTGCATACCGTGGATCACTCATCACCCCGCAGTGAACTGGGCGCCGGCTGGGCAGTTGTAAGTCCGAGGGGCAGGGGAATCGCCATATCCGATGCCGGGAATAGCTCCATTTGCAGCCACTCCCCCTGCCCTTTTAACTGGCATGCACGGTTATTCGTAGGCCGGGAGTAGTAGTCTCGGGCGCATGGCGCTGTAAGGTGTTCAGATTCAGAGGGTCGGCAAGAAACTCATCGAGCCCGTTGTGCAGTTCAGGACCTGGGTTTAGCGTCGGGGCTGGAGGTACTTGATGGTGCAGAAAGATCCGGAAATGGGTCATCCCGTGATTCCGCCCGGGACGCCTGAATGGCTGATTCCCGTCCTTGGCGTGGTTTTTGCTGCTGTTGCGCTTATCCTGCTGATCATTGCGGGGACTATCGCGGGCGGCGCCGGCGCTACCGTTTTTTTCCTAGTGTCCGGGCTGGTGTCGCTGGTGCTGGCCGTGAACATGGCGCGAGTATGGCGGCGGAGCAGGCGGGAACCAAGGGATCACACCGGACAGTAAAGGCGCAGGCGCAACTTGTCGGTCTGAGGCGGCATAAGCTGCCAGCGCCCGTTAGCGGTAGGCGTTTTCTAAGCTGCCAAGCGACTTTTTCGCTGCTGCGACGTATTGGGCGTAGGCCGCGGCGGAGTCGGTGGCGTGGCGTTCGATGGTTGTGGGGGAGTAGCCGAGGGTTTCAGCGATGATGGCCACGGGTGCGAGTTTGGTCAGCTCGTGGAGGGTTCCGAGTCGCGCGGCTCGGGTGCTGAACAGTTTGCTGAGACGGGTCGTGAGGTGTCCTGGGTGGATGTGGCGGCCGGGTGAGGTTCCGCGGAATACCCAGTCGGTGTTTGGGTGCGAGGCGGTTAGGTTGTGGCCGGGGTTTGCAGCGAGCTCCCGCCATGGCGCATCTAAGGGGTCAGGCAGTGCGATCTGAATCGTTCCCAGCTGGATGGTGACGAGTTCTTCGGTGACGGTCACGTCTCCCCACGTTAGGCGGGCAATGCGTTCTGCCTGTTGCCCGAAAACGAGGATGAGGATCGCGGCGGCCTGGTCTCGTGCTTCGATTTGTTCATTGGCGTTGAGCACGCGGCTGAGTGCTTCATCTTGTCCTGTCTTGTCGAGTTTGGCGCTCGTTCCCCGACGATGCGAGAGGATGGTCAGCCCCGCAGGAGCGGCCTTGGCCTTGATGGCCCATTTCAGGAAGTGTTCAGCGATCCGCCTGGTGGTGGGTCCGTCTGCCTGCCAGAGGTCGAGATGAGCCTGGGTCAGGCCAGCGAGGCTGGTGCCGCGGTCGGCGAGCCAGTTGAGCAGTTCGATGGCGACGGTCACTTGCTGCTTGGCTCGCAGGAAGGTGCCGCGACTGACTTCGTCCATCTGGTTCATCCGTCGTTGGTGGTGCCAGCGGATGTAGCGACGGATGATGTCGCGGTCCTCAGCTTTGTTGACCCGGTCTAGGGCTTGTGCTGACCAGCTCTCGTAACGGGTGCGGAGTTCGTCGCGACGGGGGAGCACGCCGTGTTCAGTGAGAAGGCCGCGGACGTATTCGCGGGTCCGCGAGTCCGGCAATTCATCGAAGACTTCATGCGTGATCGTTGGTACGACGGCAAGGTCTCGGAGGAAGGCGGTGACGTGCTTTTGCTGGATCCAGGTGATGCCGCTGTTGGCGCGTTTCATCGACTTCAACGCCGCGGCGAGCGGCATCAGCTCCGGGGCCAGGATTCCCCGCGCTGGGTCTGTGAGCAGGTCATCAACAATCGCGGCGAGGACGCAGCTCCAGCAACGGCCGCCGCTGTGAAGCTCGTCCTCTGCCCCGCAGGCCTCGCAATCGACGTTGAGCCGAACTCCCGAGCACTGGCGGCAGGCAGGTTGGTCATCGATGAGGCCGGGCAGGACGCCTTCATGTCCGCAGGCGCAGGCGCCTTTGGTCCGTTTTGCCTGTTGGTAGCAGTAGCCGCAGATTCCGCCGTCGGGCCATCTCGCAACGGTTTTGTGGTGCTGGTGGCAGCGGGCGCAGGGGATTGGCCAACGGATGGGATCCTCTGGCTTGCGCGGCCTAGTCACGGTCCTCGGGACTGACGAGCCGGATACGTTTAGCGATCGGGTTACCGGGCTGGATGCCGAGGTCCTCGCTTCGTTGGGGTGCGTTGGCTGTCGCCGCGGCACGCATTTCCACGAACGGTTCGAACAGGTCATTCGGGGTGCAGTCCAGGATGTCGCAGAGTGCCGCGAAGGTCCTGGCCGGGATGCGTTCCGGCGCCGCGGTGACCAGCCGGTAAACCTGGCTTTCGGAGAGGTTGATGCCCCGGGAGCGCAGAAGGGGCATCAGTTCGGTGGTCTTCCAGAGGTTGCGTTTGGCCATGAGGGCTCGCAGGTTCCAGCGGTAGCCGATCCGGCGCTGTTCAGGCATCTGGGTCCTCCAAGTTGGTGATGCGGCGTGCGATCATCTGCTGCACGGTTTTCTGCTTGAAGTCCGACGATACCGAGGTATATAGGCCGGTGGTCGAGGCGTACGAGTGGCCGACCTGGGTTTGCACGAATGCCGGGTCATAGCCGGCCTCGATCAGGTGGGTCACATAGGAATGCCTGAGGCAGTGCAGCCCCAATTCCTTGGGCAATCCAACGGCGTCGCGGGCAGCCGCGAAGGCATCCCCGAAC
>NZ_CP084558.1:0-34704 GCF_021801725.1 Arthrobacter sp. FW306-05-C
GCCTCATCCTCGGCCGCGACCCCGCCTGACGCGCCACGCCAACGAGCTGCCGGTAGATGCCATATTCGAAAGTGGCGTATTGACGAGCTTTTGGCCGCCTATGGGTGCCTGTTGAGCTTGGGCAAAGTCACGCGGTGGAGCAACGTATCGGGCATGGATTAGACGTAGACCCGGTTCAGGCCCGGTCGCGGCCGATAACGAGTTGGCGTTTGAAGCCCTTGTTTGGGCAGTGCGATCTGCGGTTGCAGGACCACCGTCGCGACGCCCGCGACCAGTGGGATCGTGACGCGAATATGAGCTGGTGGTAGCCGCCGGGGCGCCGGGGCGTTCTGGTCGCCGCGATTTCAGCGACAGTGGGGGAGGGGCCGCATGTCTGTGACCGTGGCCTCGTACGCCATCCCTACCTTGCAACCACGGTTACGCTACAATTGCCGTAGTTGGGGTGAGTGGAAACCCCAGACCCGCAAGCGGTCGGCGGAAGCCGAAACGGCTCCACCGCCGCCGGTCGTCAGGCCCGAACTCTCTGCCTCGCGTGCATGCATGCGCACGGGCGGGGCCTCGTGTGAAAGGAACCTCAATGTCCCGATTCGGAAAACGGACTCCTTGGTCCCGCAAGGACCGCGAACCGCACGAGGAACAGGGGCCCTCTATCGTCCGAGACGGGGAGCGGGAGGACGACGAGAGCAGCACGCGCGCCGTCCTCGACGACGCAGCGAACCCCTACCACCGCGCCGGTGACCGGTGGAGCAGGATCCCGATGATCATTGCCTTGGTCCTGATCGGGCTTGTGGTGCTCTTCGCGCTTATAGAGTTCATCCCCGGCCTTGGCGGATGACCTCCCGGGCCCCCTCGACAAGCCGGCAGTGGGTTTCCCCTGCCATAGCGGGCGGCCCGCAAGTCCTGGCCATGCTGCGCCCCGAACAGATGTGACCCTGGTTTCGGACACGTCCGCGGGGCCGGAGCCCTGCTCGCATCCATTGCGCCGCCGAACGCCCGTCTTGGTCTGCCCGGGGAAACCGGGTCCGCCTGACCGAGAGGACCCGAGCGGATGCTGATGTCGCCCGCCCCCGCCTGGACAAAGGCGCCGTGGTTCAAGCCCACGGTGACCGCCGTCGGGGCGGTCATCGTGCTCGGGCTGCTCGTCTTGTTGGCCAGGTGGCTCCGCAGCAACGGGGAGGTCTCGCATTTCATCGCCACGTATCCCGGCCACGCGACGCTCCATGGTGACGCTTCCGTCGGGATCCCGGCCTGGCTGAACTGGCAGCACTTCTTCAACATGTTCTTCATCGTGCTGATCGTGCGCTCGGGGATACAGGTCCGCTTCACGACGCGGCCCCAGGGCTACTGGAAGCGCAACAACAAGGGCCTCATCAAGACCAAGGGCCAGCCGGAGAAGATCAGCCTGGCCCTGTGGTTCCACCTCACGCTGGACGCACTGTGGGTGCTCAACGGGCTCGTCTACTGGATCCTGCTGTTTTCGACGGGGGAGTGGAGGCGGATCGTCCCGACCAGCTGGGATGTTTTTCCTCACGCGGCGTCCGTGGCGATCCAGTACGCCTCGCTCGACTGGCCGCTCGAGAACAACTGGGTCAATTACAACGCCCTCCAGCTGCTGGCGTACTTCGTGACCGTGTTCATCGCGGCCCCGCTCGCGGTCCTGACGGGACTGCGCATGTCGGGTGCGTGGCCGGCGAAGGCGCCGCGGCTTAACAGGGCCTACCCGATAGAGGCCGCCCGGGCCTTGCACTTCCCGGTCGCGATTTACTTCGTCGCGTTCGTCGTCCTCCACGTCTTCCTCGTGCTCACCACAGGTGCATTGCGCAACCTCAACAACATGTTCGCCTCGAACGACGGCGAGGGCTGGCTTGGCTTCGGATTCTTCGTGGCTGCGATCGTGGTCATCGTGGCGACCTGGTTCCTCGCACGGCCGCTGTTCCTGCGGCCGATCGCCTCGCTCACGGGCTCCGTGACCCGGAACTGACGGAAGACTCCCTCGGGAAACGTGCCACTTATGGACCCAGACCCTGCGTCTGGGGTTCAGAGGCCGAGCGCCAGCCCGGTGGCAGTGAGGCTCTTCTCGACGTCTGAGTGGTTCCAGGCTCGCCCGGGTTCGAGGCCCGGTATGGCGACGGTCAGAAGCGGGCGCCAATCCTGAACCCATCGTTCAGGGAAGCAGCGTTCGAGGAGATCGAGCATGATCGGCAACGCGGTCGAGGCACCCGGGGAGGCACCCAGCAGTCCCGCGATCGTCCGGTCATGTCCGGTGACGAGTTCGGTGCCGGATTGGAGCACGCCGATGCGCCGCCGGTCGGGTGTGATGAGCTGTGCGCGCTGGCCGGCCTGGATGAGTTCCCATTCGGACGGGTCGGCTTCGGGGTAGAAGCGCTTGAGCTGGGCGAACTTCTTCGATTTGCTCGCTGAGAGCTGCCGGATCAGGTAGGCGATCAGGGGCAGGTTCTGGAGTCCGGCGGCGGCGAGGACGTGGAGGTTGGCGAGCCTCAGGGTGGTGAAGAAGTCCAGGAGGGTTCCGTGCTTGAGCAGTTTGGTGCTGAAGGTCGCGTATGGGCCGAACAAGAGGTGCTCGGCGCCGTCGACGATGCGCTTGTCGAGGTGTGGCACCGACATGGGCGGGGCCCCAAGGGGGGCCTGGCCGTAGACCTTGGCGGTGTGCTGCGCGGCCGGCCCCGGTGCAGAGCAGCGCAGGAACGCCGCGCCGACGGGGAAGACGCCGTAGCCTTTCACCTCCGAAACGCGTGCCTTCTGCATCAGGCGCAGCGCCTGGCCTCCCGCGCCGACGAACACGAACCGGGCCCGGAAAGAGAACTTGGCTCCTGACGCCCTGTCCCGCCCCGCGGCGATCCATATGCCGTCGCGGCCTTGCCGCAGAGTGCGGACCTCGTGCCCGAACCGGACCGCTGCCCCGCGGTCGGTCGATACTTTCACCAGGTCCCGGGTGAGATTCCCGAAGTCGACGTCAGTTCCGTACGGGTAACGCGTGGCCGCAACAGGCTCGGACGCGGAGCGTCCCCGCATGACCAGAGGCGCCCATTGGGCGATCCTCGCCGGGTCGTCAGTGAATTCGATTCCATCGAACACCGCGGATTCCTTCATGGTGGTGAAGCGTCGGCGCAGGTAGTCGACGTCGGCGGCGCCGAAGACGATGTCCATATGGGGTGTGGTGTGGATGAAGCGGGCCGGGTCGATCAGGCCCAGCCGGGCGAGGTGGGCCCACCATTCACGGCTGAGCAGGAACTGCCGGGAGACCGCTTCGGCCTTGGCCGCGTCGGTCGGATCAGGCATGTAGTTGAGCTCGCAGTAGCCGGCGTGCCCGGTTCCCGCGTTGTTCCAGGGGCCGCTGCTTTCACGCGCGAGACCCGGCTGGCGCTCGAGCAGCAGGATGCGCGATTCGGGCTTGAGCGTCGCGAGCAGCGCTCCGAGGGTGGCGGACATGATCCCGCCACCGATGAGGATGGCGTCGAACTCTTCGCTCTGATTACTGCCGGGAGTGTTTCCGATCGACATGACGTATTTCCTCTCTTCTTCCGTTTCATCTTCGGGAGGGGACGTTCGATCAGTCCAATGAACGTTTGGCAGTTTATGATCCGAATATGGATGACCAGATGCCTCAAGTGGCGCTAGTGGCCCCTCAGCTGGCAGCCTTCGCCGAGGTTGCCCGGCAGGGCCACGTCACGGGGGCGGCCGAAGCCTTGGGGATGCCGCAGTCCTCGGTGACCCGCCGCGTGCAGGCGTTGGAGGACGGTCTCGGGAGGCAGCTGCTGGCGCGCGTGGGTCGCGGCGTGGAGCTCACGAGCTCGGGTCGGGCCTTGTCCGACCGGCTTCAGGGGCCCCTGCGCGCGCTCGAGGAGGCCCTCGCTGCGGTCGCCCAGGAAGCCGACCCGGAGGCCGGCACGGTGAGGTTCGGGTTCCCCCTCACGATGGGTCCGGTCACGGTGCCACGACTGTTGGCTGGATTCCGCGAGGAGGCGCCCCGGGTCCGCCTCGTGCTCAGGCAGGCGCACGCCTCCGAGCTCCTGGACGGGCTGGACCGGGGGGAGCTCGATCTGGCCGTCGTCATCCCGCCGAGTCCCGCCGTGGCCCACGCGGTGCTCGGGGTCCAGGAGATCATCGCGATGCTGCCCGAGTCCCATCGACTGGCCGGGCAGGCCTCGATCCCCCTCGAGGAACTCCGGAGCGAGCAGTTCATCGCGAACCCGACGAGCTACCACCTGCGCCAGCTGACCGAGGAATGGTGCGAGGAGGCAGGTTTCGTCCCGGCGATCGCGCTTGAGATCACAGAGTTCTCCACGGTGCACGCGTTCGTCTCCCAAGGCCAGGGCGTGGCCCTGATGCCGCCGAGCGAGTCGCCCGTACCCGGGATCCGCCAGATCCCCCTCGAGGGAGCCTCCAGGCACCGCGTCATAGGCCTCGTTGAGACCCCGGCAGGCCTGACGCGACCCGCCGCCAGGCTCCGGGACCACCTGTTGGCGCGCTTCAGCGAAGCCTGACGACACGGCAAATGGAGTGCCGGGGGTTACACCTGTCCCAGCTCTTCATCATCACGCGGTAGAACCGTTCGTGCACCCAGCGTTGCAGATCTCCCATCGGGTGGAAGACCAGGAGTTAATGGAGGCTGGTCAGTAGAGGAAGATGTCTACCAGGAGGGCGGCGGCTGCCGCCACGGCCGCGGCAACAGCCACGCGTCTTCCGGGTTCCCGTGCCATGGGGCCCAGACCCAACATGAGTCCCGCAGCGGCCAGGGTGAACACGCCGCTGCCGGTGTCCTGCCACGAGACGGGGAAGAACGGTATCGGCGCGTCGACGAAGAATCCCGCTCCGCCGGCCGAGGCCAGAATGAGGTTCCAGGCAAACGGCCCGACAAAGGCCGCTACCGCTCCCGCCCCCCACGTCGCGTACCGCCGCCCACGCACAGTGAGCGCAACGAGCGCACCGCCAGCGACAGCGGACATGAGCGCCCCCAGCACAATCTGACCGAGATTGAGCATCGGTCCTCCTTTCTTGATTATCAACATGTGGAACACGAAGGCTCCGCACACTGCTTACCCTTTTCAGATGAAGCTGACGTGAAGTCGCATTCCGCCCGCGGCTCACCGCTGCCTGGTCGACGAGGAAGCATGTCATGGCCGTCCCGCGGGCGAGACCGGTGCGTCCGCCGCGGGTAGGAGGAGAGTAAGTACGGCGCCCCCTCCCGGGTGGTTGCCGGCGACCGCCTGTCCACGGTTCCGGTGTGCGAGGGCCGCCGTGATAGCGAGCCCAAGGCCTGCTCCGCCCACCGAGCGCGCTGAGTCCGCCCGGGTGAAGCGGTCGAAGATATGCGGCAGGAAGCCCGGGTCGATGCCAGCGCCGGAGTCCTGGACCTCCACGGCGACCATGGCCCGTCCTTGCGACTCTGCGGCGGTGCGGCCCACGACCGTGATGGGAGGCTTCCCGTGCACGAGGGCATTGTCAACGAGGTTGCCTACGGCCCGCTCGAGATCGTCACGGTTGATCTGGGCCATGAGACCAACGGGGCACTGGACCCGCAGACCTTCCTTCCCGGCAAGGGCGAGGTATCTGGCAGCCACAGCTTCCAGGGCCCGGCCGAGATCGGTCGCCGAAGCAGCGCGCGGGGCCTGGTCTGCGCTCGAGAGCAAGAGCAGGCTGTCGGCGAGACGGGAAAGGCGTTCGGTCTCCTCCAGGGCCGAGCGCAGGGCAGCGACGAGTTCCTCGGCGCTGCGTGGGCGGCGCAGGGCGAGTTCGAGCTCGGTGGTGAGCAGGCTCAGCGGCGTGCGCAGGTCGTGGCTGGCGTCGGCGACGAACCGGCGCTGCCTGTCCAGGGAGGCGTGCAGGCGGGTGATGAGCTCGTTGAAGGTCGCCCCCAGCCGGGATATCTCATCGCGCGCCGGCGGGACCGGAAGCAGCTGGTCGGGGTCGTCCGCGGTAATCGCCGCCGCCCGGGCCCGCATCCGCTCGACCGGGCGCAGGACCCCCGCCGCAAGCAGGTAGGCTCCCGCGGCCGCCACGACCAGCACCAAGGGAAAAGACACCGCTAGCTCGCCGCTGAGATCGCCCACGGCCGCGTCACGGTCCGCCAGGCTCACGGCCGCCACCAGGAACCGTCCATCGGGGGCGGCGATCGCCGCGACCCGGACCGGCCCAGGAAGCGACCCTATGCCCTGGCGCTCGACGACAGTGGGATCGTGGCCGCCCACCGGGACCTCGCCGGCGCCCAGAAGCGGCTGCCCGCGCGTCTCCGGGGTACTGGCCAGGACTTGGCCGCCGGGAGACAGGATCTGGGAGGCGGTGTCCTTCCCGGCCTGCGGCAGGACGGGGGCGTCAGCCGCCGCGACCGCCTCCAGGCCGCGCAGGCGATACTCCAGACCGGAGGCAATCGACTCGTCGAGCGAGGCCCGCGTGCTCAGCACGGTCACGATGGCAACGACAGCCAGGACCAGGGCCATCGCCAGGGTGAACGCCGCGGTCAGCCGGATCCGGATCGGCCACCGGTTCACGGTTGCGCCGCCCTGCGTCCGCCGTCGGCCCGCAGCCGGTAGCCGACCCCGCGGACGGTCTCGAGCGAGCGGACACCGAACCGGCGGTCGATCTTCTCCCGCAGCGCCCGCACGTGCACGTCCACGACGTTGGAGTTCGCCTCGAAGGCCAGGTCCCAGCAGTTTTCCAGGAGCACCTCGCGCGTGAGGACCCTCCCGGGCTGTTCCATGAAGAACTCCAGCAGGGCGTGCTCCTTCGCGGTCAAATTCACCTCGGCCTCACCGCGCCAGCAGCGCATGCCCTCAGAGTCGAGCCGGAGGTTCCCGGCGACCAGTCCCCGGGCGGAGACGAGGGGGCCCCGGCGCGTGAGCGCCCGAAGCCGCGCCAGAAGCTCCTCGAGGTGGAACGGCTTGGCCAGATAGTCATCGGCACCGCTATCCAAGCCCCGGACCCGGTCATCGACGGCGTCCCGTGCGGTCAACATCAGCACCGGCACCTCGATCCCTCGCTCCCGCAGCCGGCGGCACAGCTCGAAGCCGGGAAACCCCGGCAACATCACATCCAGCACCACAGCGTCATATCCCCCGCCCGAGGCAGCCGACAGGCCGGCCGGGCTGTCGGCTGCAACATCCACCCCATAGCCCTCCTCGGCCAGGCCGCGGCGCAGCAGACCCGCCATCTTCGGCTCATCCTCGACAACCAGCACCCGCACAGTCCTTCGCTCATCCCTCCGTTTAGCGCGGGCCCGAGACGGCTTCATGGAAGCTTCATCTTCCCGCGATAGGCATATCGCTGTAACCAGCGTTGCATCCATCTTTCCAAAGGAGGAAGACATGAACCGCAGAACGAAGATCGGAATGGCCATCGCCGCCGGAGTGCTCGCCCTCGGCGCAACCGGGGCCGGAATCGCGTCATTCGCCGACGGAGACGGCGGCGACATCACCGGCCCGGCCGCGGACCAGGCCCGCGCCGCTGCCGTGCAGGCCGTCCCGGGCGGCCGCGCCGGCAAGGTCGAGGCAGACAACGAATCCGGCACCGACAGCTACAGCGTGGACGTCACCAAACCCGACGGAACCCAACTCGAGGTGCGCCTCGACAAGGCCTATCAGGTCCTCGGGACCGGACCCGTCGACGGGGACCAGGAAGGTGAGGACCGATGAGCCCCGCCGTCGAATACCGCCAACCCGAGAGGAAGAAAAACAGGATGAAAACCCCAACCACCGAGGCACGCTTGCGCCGACTCCTGCCGCCCGTGCTCTTGCTCATACTGGCAGCCCTGACCGCCTGCACCGCCCCCACACCAGCCGGCCCGAGCCCGTCCGGCGCGATGAGCGAAGGGGGCGCCATGCAGCCGGCCACTGAACAGGGCGAACGCGAACCCGAGGCGACCTCGGATGCGGACTGGAAGCCGGTCACCGACGCCCTCGGCCGCACCGGCAAGTTCGGCGACAACAACACCGTCTACCGGATCCCCCTGCCCCGCACCGACCTGCACGTCACCTCCCAGGGTGTGGACATCAAGCCCGGGCTTTCCCTCGGCGGCTACGCTGCGTTCGCCAAATATGACGATGGGGTCATGCTCATGGGCGATCTCGTCGTCACCGAAGCCGAACTGCCCAAGGTCACCGACGCACTCCAGACCCACGGCATCGAGCAGACCGCGGTGCACAAGCACCTCCTGGAGCAGTCTCCCGCCGTGTGGTGGACCCACATCCACGCCATGGGCGATCCAGTCAAGATCGCCGAGGGCATCAAAGCCGCACTCGACGCCACCGCGATCCCCGCGCCGGCCGCCCCGGCGGCCACGCAGCCGCCCGTCGACCTGGACACCGCGGCAATCGATGCTGCCCTCGGACGCAAGGGAACCGCCGACGGCGGGATCTACAAGTACAGCCTTGCCCGCAAGGAGACCATCACCGACGGCAACGACATCCTCCCGCCAACCTTCGGGACTACCACAGCCGTCAACTTCCAGCCCCTCGGTGGAGGTAAGGCCGCTATCAACGGCGACTTCGCCCTCACCGAATCCGAAGTCCAGCCCGTCATGCAAGCCCTGCGCAAGGGCAGCATCGACATCGTCGAACTGCACAGCCACAGCCTCACCGAACAGCCACGCCTCTTCTACCTGCACTTCTGGGCAGTGAACGACGCCACCGCCCTCGCCAAAGCCCTCCGCCCCGCCCTTGACGCCAACGGCCTCAAGCCCACCGCTTAGACATCCCCCGGCCCGGAATCCCAGATCCCGGGCCGGGGAATGTCACCCTGGCCCCACCAGGCGCCTGGGGCGATACCCCCCGCTCCCGCGCCATGACGTACTGACGATCGGGGGGAGGCCCACGATCATCATTTTTCCGGCGCCACCGCTTCTTCAACAGCCTCTACGAATTCTTCAAAAGCGCGCGGGTTCATCCTCGGCTGGGAACGCGTCTGAATTGTCTCCGGGAGTCATAACGGCACGAACGGTCAAAAGTCCGGCACAACTGCCAGTATGATGTAACCGTGGTTGCACGAGAGATAAATGATGATGAGGGCAGGTTCCCGACAGGGTCGGAGGTCGGAACGAAAATGCCGAATAAAGGGCACGTCATCCCCCTGAAGGAGGCGGTGCGGGCATGGTTCTCAATTTCCTGGCAGACCTTTGGCGGGCCCGCAGGACAGATCGCTGTCATGCAGCACAAGCTCGTGGACGACAAACGCTGGATCAGCCAGCGCCGGTTCCTGCATGCCCTAAATTTCTGCCACCTCCTGCCCGGACCCGAGGCCCAGCAGCTGGCCATCTACACCGGCTGGCTCCTGAACGGATGGATCGGCGGCCTGATCGCCGGGATCCTCTTCGTCATCCCCGGCGCCGTGGCCATCCTCGGGCTTTCAGCGCTGTATATCGCGGCCGGCTCAACGGCGGTCGTGACGGGCCTGTTCGCGGGCGTCGCCCCGGCCGTGGTCGCGATCGTCGCCCATGCCCTCCAGCGGGTCGCCTCCCGCGCCCTCGGTCACCCCATCCTTGTCGCCCTGGCAGTGACAGCGTTCATTGCACTTGCGTTCTTCAAAATCCCGTTCCCGGTGGTCGTGCTCACCGCCGGAGCCCTGGGCTGGGCCCTCAGCCGGAAAATACCGGAACTGCGGCGAGTGAAAGCCGACCCTTCCGATAACGGCCCCGCACCGTTGATCAGCGACGACGCACTCCACCAGGACCGGCCCAGCCACCGCCGTTCTCTGTTGATCATCCTGCTCGGTGCCATGGTCTGGCTCGCCCCCGTCGGCCTCGCGGCGCTTGTCTTCTCACCACAGAGTGTGTTCGTGGACCAGGGACTCTTCTTCTCCGGAGCGGCCATCGTGACGTTCGGCGGCGCCTACGCCGTCTTGGCCTACGTGGCCCAGCAAGCCGTGAACGTTTTCCATTGGCTTGCCCCTGGGGAAATGGTCAAGGGCCTCGCCCTGGCCGAAACCACGCCCGGGCCCTTGATCATGGTCGTCCAGTTCGTCGCCTTCGTCGGCGCCTACCGCAACCCAGGCAGCTTGGACCCGTGGGTGGCGGCCGTGCTGGCTTCGCTCCTGGTGACCTGGGTGACGTTCGTCCCCTGCTTCATTTTCGTCTTCCTCGGAGCCCCCTATCTGGAACGGCTCCGCGGAAACCAGCACGTGGCCGCAGCCCTGACCGGCATCACCGCCGCCGTCGTCGGCGTCATCGCCGACATTTCCCTTTACTTCACCGAACACACACTCTTCAACGACGTCAGGCCCTTCCAATGGGGACCGATCCAATTCGACGTCCCCGTCTGGGCGTCCTGGAACCCCGTCGCTCTTGCTATCACCGCCCTGGCATGCCTACTGATCTTCTGGCTCAAATGGCCCACCATGAGAACTCTTGGCCTCTGCTCCGCCATCGGCCTCGGAGTCGGAATCGTCACCATGCTGAACAGCTGACCCCGACCGGGGCAACTAATAGTCGTCTCGTAACCCTTGGGATACGAGACGTCTCACTGGCTTCGGACCGTAAGATGCTGACTCCCATGAAATCTAGCGGCTTTCTCTGCGCCCGGCGGTTCTCATAACTATGTCTCGAAACCCTCTGCTTGAATTGGCGTACTAATCATTAGTTATGAGACACATTGGAGGCAGGCGTGTCGAAACTTATCGGCTATGCACGGGTTTCGACGCGGCAGCAGTCCACGGACCGGCAGCAGGCGGATCTACTGGCCGCCGGCGTTCGACGCGATGACCTCTACGTCGACCAGGGTGTCTCCGGGGCGCGCGCGTCGCGACCCCAATTCGATCGAGCGCTCGACGCGCTCGTGGAGGGTGACACCCTCGTCATCACCACTTTGGACAGGCTCGGGCGATCCACTCAGAACATGCTTGCCTTTGCCGATGAACTGCGCAGCATAGGCGCCGGCCTGCGCGTCCTGAACCTGGGCGGAGGCGACGTCGACACAGCAACACCCATGGGCTCCATGTTGTTCACAATCATGGCCGCCCTCGCGCAGATGGAACACGAGATCAAGCGCGAACGCATCACTGATTCCATAATCAAACGAAGAGAAGCCGGAAAGGACCTTGGCGGCCGACCCCGCAGGGTGACTGATAGTCAGATCAAAAGCGCCGTTCGCCTAGTCAAAGGTGGCGAGCCCGCGGCGCAGGTCGCCCGGGACCTTGGTATGTCCCGAGCGACGTTCTACCGGCGCTCACGAGCGCTGGCTGACTAGCAGGGCGACATTTAGCGCCGCAAAAAGACCGCCATTTACCGCCAACATTCACACATATCGTGGGTCAGAACTGGTTTTCGAAATGAAAGCTGGTCAAAACCTGGGATGGAGGCTTTTTGACGTGTCGGGCAACGTAATTGGGTACGCGAGGGTAAGTACCCGCGGGCAGTCCCTGGATTCCCAGGTGGATGCGCTTGTCGCTGCCGGGGCCGTGCGTGTCTTTCAGGAGTACGCCTCCGGAGCCACCCAAGCAAGAACACGGTGGAAGGAATGCTTGGGCTACCTGCAGCCCGGAAATGTTCTGACGGTTGCTGATCTAACCAGGTTGGGCCGTAGTACCGCAGACCTTGCCGATATTGTGACCGTATTGGGCCGGCGGGGGATAGGGTTCCGTTCTCTGGCTGAACCGTGGCTCGACACCACCAGCGCCCATGGAAAGCTCATCTTTGATATGTTCGCCTCCCTGGCCGAGTACGAACGGTCCCGGTTGTCTGAACGGACAAAGGCTGGCCTTGCGGCTGCGAAAGCCCGAGGCCGGCTCGGCGGCCGCCCTCGAACCATGACCCCAGCCAAGACGGCGGCGGCCAGGCAGCTGCGCAGCGAGGGAAAGACGCTAAAGGAGGCAGCTCAGATACTCAGCGTCAGTGTTTCTTCACTGACCCGTGCTCTCAGTCGCAATGACCTGTCGGAAGTCGCAGATGCAGCTGCATAGCGCTAAGGATCTCGAGTACGAGAGGTTAGAACCGCCTCTTGGCCTCAGTCGCGACCCCGACTTCCTCAGCTGGGCTACCCGAGTGCAAGCTATTTCATCCTCCGCGGTTTCGATCCGGGAAGCTACCGCCGTTCCGCTCGATGGCCGTCGAATGAAGGATTTGCAATTCGTATGCCCTCCCATATCTGTCCAAGGCGTTCGAGAAAACGTCTCGACAATTGTTGAGCGCCGTGTGCTCGTGGCTGAAATCGATGACATTCACGTCGGTTTCTGCGTTTCATCACCCGGAGTTCAGGACTCGGATCCGCTGTTTGTACAGGTAGTCGCGGTTGCTCCGGATGTGCAGGGACGCGGAGTGGGGCTGGCACTGCTCACCACAGCGGCTCAGCGGGAGCCTCGGCGTGATATCGCGCTTGCCACACAACCCGACAACGAGGGGGCACGGTCGCTGAACGAGAAGTTTGCTAAATCAATAGGTGGAAGAATTCGAAAAATCAACCTGGGCAATTATCGGGACAGCGATCTCGGTATCCAACGCGGTCTGGGCTATCGGGCTTGGATCATCCAGCGTCCACCGGTTGAATCATGAAAGCGGAGCATTGTTTATCCGGAGATGCCAAGCTCTTCCTGGCGGGCTTCGCCGGCAGTCACACCTGGACGTTTTGGTTGGAGCTTGCTGATGTCAGGAGGGACCTGTTCGCTGGCTTTCGAACACCCCGGTCATTTCTTCGATCTGAGCACGGTGGCTGGAATACGCCGCCAACGAGCGGTTCGAGAAGCCTGGCTCAGGAGACAGGTGCTGGTGAAGCTGCCGGGACCTTCTAGGGGATCGTGGAGGAGCTCGCGTCCGTGGACTGCTGCTCTTGGCTTTGACTCTGAATCGAAAAAGACATGAGCGGTTGCTTGTCGCATGCGCCGCACCTTCGCCGCGTGCCTACGCTGGCCTCGTTGACGACCAAAATCCGCCTCGCGTTCGAGTCCCATAGCTCCCCACCTGACTGCACCAGGCCGGATGGAACATCACGCCGGTCCTCGTAGCGTAGACCTGCCCGGGGCTGATCAGGGGGCGCTGTCGGCCGGGTGGTACCCTCTGCCCGGCTCCTCCTGCACGAGCACACCCATCTCGTTGGCGCGCTTGTATGCCAGGGCCACGCTCTTCTTCGTCCGCTGCTTCGACATGGCCCCATACTGGAGGAAGCTGTCCGGCATGCCTTGGATTCGACATCATATAGCCTTGGTTATAACGGTGATAACATTCGTTATATAGAGGAGGTTCGGATATGTCGATTACGACGAGTCCCGAGGCTGCAATCGCCAATGCCCGCCGCGCCCGTGCACGGCGTGAGCTGGGCGGCCTGGACTACATCAGGAATGTCCGCGCGGCCGTGGAGACTGCTGATCAGCGTGTGGTCGCCCGTGCTTTGGGTGTCAGCCAGCCGGCTATTAGCCGGCTGCTCTCGCAGGCCGACGCTAGGGGAGTGAAGCCCGTTCCCGAGGGTTTTAGCGGTGCCAGCCCTTACGAGATCGCAGAGCGCTACGCCGCGGGTGACATAGACCGGGACGCTATGATCCGCGAGCTGTCTGCATGGCCTTACCCCAAGAACGAGGGCGCGGCCGCCGCGGCTGGAGAGTGGGAGTCCACGCCGTACCTGGACACTCCGGGATCGTTCGCGGAAGTCGGCCGGGCCTTTGATGAAGGACTGATCGACGGCGACGCCTACGACCAGATTCTAGACGCCTCCGACGAGGCTGCCGATGCCTGATGACTACGCTGTAAAGCGTGATTACCGAAGACCAGGCAGCAGCGCACCGCGCGACCTTGGAGCGCCTGAGCGCAGACGGGGGACCGCTGACTGCCCAGAGCAGGACCGCGACCACGCAGAACCCTGAGTGGTTCAACGTCCGTCGAGGCGAGCCACGCCAGGACCGCCGCCGGCTGCACAACGAGATCCTTGCACGCTTCATAGAGTCACGCCCCGAGGTCCGCCGCGACAAGAAGGCGATTGTGCTCGCCGGCCCTCCCGGTGCTGGCAAGTCCACCGCACAGGCCGCCCTTATCCAGGCAACCCGGACGCAGCCCGAGCACTGGCTGCCGATCAACGCGGACGACTTCAAGGACGAGCTGCTGCAACAGGCCCGCCAGGACGGAAGCTACGGCAGTTACCTGGTGCCGGAGGAAGTGCGCATGCTCGAAGCGGCGGGGGAGAAGTTCTATCCGCGCGAGCTGGCAGCCCTGGTCCACACTGAGTCATCCATCCTCGCCAAGAAGGCACGCAATGAGGCACTTGAGTCAGGGATGAATGTCATCATCGACGGCACCCTAGGTAACGAGAAGCAGGCCAGGATTCTGCTGGACCGACTCCAGATGGCGGGTTATGACGTCCTGATCGCCGACGTCGAGACAACGCAGGCAGTCAGCGAGGCCCGCACCATGGGCCGCTGGGAGCGCGGGTACCTTGACGCCGAAAACGGAGCGTCCGCCGGCCTCGACGCCGAGCTGGGCGGGCGCTGGGTTCCACAGTCTTTCCCGGCAGCACTGTTCAACGAACCGAGCGACATGGAATCCGTCTGCGCAGCCAACGCAGCGGCCATTGCCGCAGACTACGGATGCGTCAGTGAGTATCAGGTTTATCGAGTCGCGGACAAGGACGCCGGCCCGAGGTTGGAGACAACACAGGGCCGCGTCAAGGCGGGCGGGCCGCTCGTTGATAGCGACACCCTGGCGGCCGTTCACGCTGCCTCTACACCGCGCCATAACAACCGGCCTCAGACCGGCAAAGACTTTGGAAGGTGACGACATCGGAGCATAGATTCTCAGACCCAGTCTTCCAACTGGGTGACTTCTTCCGCTGCTCCTGAGTCGATTTCCCCTGCGGATCTCGGCTTTGATGCGGATCTTGGTTCAGCGTGGACACCCGTGCATAGCCGGTGGTGTTCAATGTGCAGCTTCTTTCTGCCACAAACATACCGGCCCGGGAAAACATGCGAAACGGTTCCGTACGCTCTACCGTGGGCATTTCGCGGCCCGGGCAGGTCTACGCTACGAGGACCGCCGTTTGCTCAGAGTTGGCATTACCATTGCGCATGAAGTTTTTCTATGGTCAGCCGCAGTTCACGGATAGTCGTTTCAAACAATCGGGGTGCCCCCATGCAGGCCGAGGTGGCACGGCGTGAATGGGAGGATGCCCCAGGTCGTCTGGGAGAGCCTGGTGGGCGAAACCCAGTTCGCCACAGAGCTGACTCTGACCGGGCTAAGAAGGTTGTGCTCTGTCCCTACCGTCCCTGACCTGTTTCCGTGGGACAGCAAAGACTCCAACTACGCACTTCACGTTGGGATGTACTCCTATGCGTCCGGCTTGGAGCGCCTTTGCAAGCTGACTATCGCCTGCAACGGGTACGCGACCACCGGAAAGTTCCCCAACCTCCGCAAATACTCGCACAAGATCGGGGCCCTGCTTGACGCGGTTGAAGCGTTATCCACGCCTCCGTCGAGCCCTGGCCCCTCAGCACGGGAGGCAAAGTACCTCGTCCGTCCGTTGGATGACCTCGACCCCGACCTGATGGGGACGGTCGAGCGGTTCGCCAGCGGAGCTGGACGGTACGAGCATTTGGATGTCCTGTGGAACGACGACGCCGAGGTCAACACATACAACGATTGGTCTGCCCTCGCCGCGAGAGCGTCAGTTTCCGAGGAAGTGCGCCGGCTAATCTCGCTCAAGGATGCTATGGCACGCGCCATTGGCTCTGAACTGGCCGACGACGGTCTTGAATCAAGCGCGCGAATGATGATGGAAGACTTGGAGCTTCCCATGTACGTTCCATCGGTGGGTGTGGTGCTCAGCCTGTTCCGAAAGGTTCGGTGGGTTTCAACAACCCTTGATGTTGCCACTTACTACACGAGTGAGGATCTCCCGATCCTTGGGGAAATTCTCTCCCCAACCTTCGTCCATACGTCTGCTGACTTCTTCAACTACAACATCGCCAGATTCTCCGACGATGCTGTTATCGAGGAGGAGCTGGCGGAGGTGTACGAACGGATCAACGTGCGCGAGGCGGAAATGGACGAAGATGACTTCGATGAAATGGGCATCGAGAAGTGACGTATCCGAGTCAGCTTTGCTTCGGCCTGGTCTGGACCGAGCTGGAACAACCAAAGACCCAGGGGTAGAAGCTGTGGCACCTCCTGCCGGCCCTAAGTAATCTTGCATTCATTCGCCCGCACAGTGATCGGAAAGGCAGTACATGGGACTCGAAAATTTCCTTTGGAAACGCGCCTTCAACACGATGCAGTCCGAGTTGCACCGTCGGGGATATACGGCCAGCATGCAGGAGGACACGACCAAGGACTCGCCGGAGAGCAGAACCATCCGGGTCGTTTGCAGCGACACGGTAGTGGACCTGTACATCAGGAGCGGGTATTGGACGTTCGACACTTGGATCAAGCTTGCTGGGGGCTGGCATCACAGCAACGTCGGCGAGATCGTCCAGGATCGGTATCGACTAAGGGCCGGCTTCACCGATCTGACTTCCAGGACTCCCCACGGGATTGTGCTCGACACTTTGGTCCACAACTTTGTCCTCCCGGAGTTTCGGCATGCCATGGCGCCGGATCCAGCAGCGTCCCGGGTTCCGCGTACGTCACCGGGACCGGCCGCGCATCTGCAAGAGGAAATCATCTCAGAGCCATCCGTGCATGGCCCTCAACACCCATTCCCGGCCAATTCTAATGAGTCCGCCGACGTCGATGACGGGGCGGCCGCAGATCAGGAGGAGGAATATCAAGATGATGACTACGAGGACGATTACGACTATGAAGACGAGGAAGAAGAGGACGAGTCACCGGTGGAGGCCGGGATGTCACCCAAGGATGCCCTCCAGGATCTGCAGCTGGTCGTAGCCTCGTTCGCGCGGCTTCGGCAGTATGACGACCCTTCCCACCTGCCAGAAACGATCGCAGCGTGGGGCAGCAGTTTCGATCCTGCCGGGCGTCGTTCGGATGGATATCTCATCACCGCCGGGCTAAGAGTGGGATTCTTTCGTCCGGAGGAACTGCGCAGCAACCCGTCCGCATTTCCGGGGCCACCCGTGTTCCTGGTTAGGGACTGCGAACTTGTGAGTTGGGGAAAGCCTTACGACGTGAGTCTCGACGTTCCAGGTTGCGGTGCCGCCGAGAATAACCGACTCGGACTTTTTACGGTGCAAATGAATGCCCATGGCATCAGCGAAGAACAGAATTTCTCCATCGAATACGGGCAATATGATGCCGCTCGCAAAAGTCAGGTGGTTGAGTTTATGAGGGAGTTTCTCAACCGCGTTTCGTGAAAACCGTACGGGAGGCTCCACAAATTACCTGGCAATTCGCTGCCGCGAAACCTCTTAAGGAGAACTGCGGAACCGTGATGGTTACGCGCCACGTCAGTCATCTCCTTTGTTTCCCCTTCTGCTAGCGGGGGTCTTCAACGTTGTTCCCCTGTGCTTGATCGCCTGTTGTCTCCTGGGACTTTTCAATGACTTGGTTGCTTGCTTCGTACAGCAATGTCTGTGCACATTGGGCAAGCCAAAAAACCCTCTCGAAACTGCCGTACAGCAGGAAGGTACTGTCTCCCTTTGTCGTTGGCTGAGCATCCTCTTTGAGATCGCTGAGCAGAGTTCCCACCCATCGTTTGCCGTGGGCCATGCCACTGGCAATCTGCCACTTACCCAAGGGGTTAAGACCTTCCAATCCAGGGAGGGATCCGATGGTTCTCAGTAGCCCCGTAATCCGGAAGCCATCGTCAACACCTTTCCAGGACAACTCTGCGTAGCGTCTGATAATCCCTTCGATGATGCCCTTCTTCCGGTTGAAGGTCTCTTCGCCACTGCCACCGAAAGCAGTTAGTGCTGCCTTGTTCTTCTTTGCGTCCTCTAGCTCAAACTGTGCCAAGCGCAGGACGCGTTCATGTCGCTCAGCGGGCGTCATGATCCAGAGCGCTGTGCTGGCACATTCGATGGCATTTCTAATGAGTGTGTAGGGCGCAAAGACGTGAAGGTTCAGTCTCGGTTGGCCGTTCTCCGTGGCCTCAAGAATCATGCTGCGCAAGCCGTTTAGATTGTCTGCCGCGACGAGGAGCAGGTAGCGAACATCATTTGATATAGGGAAAGGGTACGTTGCTTGATCGTCTTCGAAGAGTAGTGACCCTGGCTCCGATTTTGGCCAACGGTTCATATCGTCATAGAGGGACAGATTCGCATCCAACAGTCTCAGCAGTGCTTGTGCATACTCTTGCTCGCTTGCCGGATCGGACACCCTGCCTCTAGAGCCCTTGGGCGTTGTCGTGAGCTTCATTTCATGTCCTTTGCACGGCACGATAGGCATCCGGTGCAGGAGGTTGTGCACATCCGCCGGCCCTCCTGGGTGAGGTTGTTTGTGTGTGGTGACCTGGCGGTTGTGTGCAGGCGGTCAGCTGGTTCCTGTCGTCCATCATGTGTGCAGGAAAAGCCCGAAGGAAATCGCTTTTGCTGTGCACATGTGGGCGAGAGGCTACACGTGGTGTTGCGGCTGTTCCGTCTGTTCAGGTGACTCCGGTGTTGGTGTGGTCCGACGTACCGCGCGTTTGCGAACGCGCAGCTTCTTCTCCGGCTCGCTGAGGCCTGCCGAGCGGAGTTCGTCGGCGGTCCAGCCAGCAGCGAGTGCCGCCTGGTAGCGGCGCACGTCTTCGTCTTCGGCCACGCTAAGGGCATCGCGTGCGTCGGCCACCTTCTGCCTGGACTTGACCAGTTCCCGCACCGAGTCCATGCGGTTGCTGAGCCGCTTCTGAAGCTCGCGTTCGATCTTCTCTGCATCAATGTTGGTAGCCATGACCCCCAAGTTTAGCGGAGCAGGTTTTCTGCCCCCTTTAGGCGCCGAAGAATGCCGTACACCATACCGCCTCTAGCATCGGCGCCGCAGCAAGCTATACACTTATGTGTCATAAGTAGGCTTGATCCTCGACTTCGTATCGAGGATGCGTCACACTTGGCGTGTGATCCCGGAGATTCCGGGGCGCTGCGCTGGGCATGGAAAGGCGGTAATGCAATGGCTGAGGAACAGAGTTCCCGCCGTCGCTTGAACCGTCGTCGCCGTGCGAACATCGACGGCGAAACCCAGTACGTGCGCGTCTCAATGTCGGAACAGGAACGGACGCGCCTTTACGTACTGGAAGAGCAGACTGGACGCAGCCCGTCAGAGATTCTGGTTAGTGCTGCTCTGTACGCGCAGTCCTCCGATTCACTCGCAGAGCGTCGCGCCCTGGCCACTGAGTTCATGGCAGCCCGCCGCTACCTGGCTGCACTGTCCAACAATGTGAACCAGCTGGCGAAGCATGCCAATGCCACCGACGATTTTCCCGAGGAAGCACGCGTGGCCCTGGGACGTGTGCGTGCGATTGCCGAACGCATGAATGGCATCATCGACGGGTTGGCCGGCTGATGATTCCGAACATCACCAAGGGCGACCGCATGGCCGGCCTGTTGGTGTACCTGGCCGGTCCTGGACGATCCAACGAACACGCCGACCCGCACTTGGTGGCCGGCTCCGCGCCCATCATGGCGTGGCACAATGACGATCAGCTGAACCGCGACGCAGCCCTGTCGATTGCGCACCAGCTCGACCAGGCGAAGAACGTTCTCGGTGTGGAGGTCAAGGGCGGACACGTCTGGCATTGCTCGCTGAGTTTGCGCGCGGAAGAAGGCGACCTTACCGACCAGAGGTGGGCCGAGATCGCCAACGAGTTCATGGATGAAATGGGCTTCACAGAGGCCAGCGGCAAGGCCCCCGTGTCATGGGTGGCGATCCGCCACGGGCACAGCAAGGCCGGCAATGACCACATTCACATTGCGGCCTCAATGGTGCGCGAGGACGGCACAAAATGGAGCAGCCACCTGGACTACAAGCGTGCCCAGGAAACGGCCCGCTCGCTTGAGAAGAAGCATGGCCTGGAGGAGCTTTCTCCCGTCTACGCCATGCGTGGACTTCGCCCCGGTGAGCGCGAAGCAGCCGAGCGTCGCGGAGTGGAAGAACCGGAACGACGTTCACTTGCCCGCAAGGTCCGGGCTTGCGCCACTGCCGCCCAGGATGAGGCTGAGTTTGTCCGTCGCTTCCGCCGCACGGGTGCCATGATCAAACCGCGTTACGCAGCTGGTCGTGATGACGTCGTGGTTGGCTACTCTGTTGCCGAACGTCCGCCCAAGGGGGGCCGGCCCGTATGGTTCGGCGGTGGCCAGCTGGCCAAGGACCTGACCCTTCCGCGACTACGCGGAGCGTGGGCCGACAGTCCCGAGCTGGCGGACGGAGCTGTAGCCGAATGGGGCGCAGCCGCACGTGGCCGACGGCCCGCCAACATCGGCCGTGAGGCGCAGGAACCAGATCCCCAGATGTGGGAGCAGTACAGCAACGAAGTCGCCCGGCTGCGGGAGAGCTTGCGAGCCGTCCCGATGGACGACCACGCGACATGGGCGCAGGTCGCCAGGGAGACGTCCGGGGCGTTCGCAGCCTGGTCAACAGCCACGGAATCGACACCGGGACCGCTGGCAGCTGCGGCCGACGAATTGTCCAAGACGGCACAGCTGCGGCGATACCCGGCCCGGCCGGTCCGCACCGTAGGCCCGTCTGCCCGGGGCGCGTCCCTGGTGCTCATGGCGGCCACCATGGGAGGCACCGGAACGGCCGCGCAAGCGATTATGCTGCGCCAGCTTCTGAACGTCGCGAAGGCCGTCCACGACATGCACAAGGCGTCCAACGACCTGCGCAGGGCACGCCAGATCAGTGATCTGGTGAAGACACAGCTGAGCCAGGTGGCAGCCACGCTGCCGAGCGTCCCCGCGACAGTGCCGGCGGTAGACGGCGAGGCGGCCGAAGCGGTGCGGACGAGCGCGGCCGGCCAGACTCCGTCACGCTCCCCCGGATCGGTGCTGCCGCCCAAGTACGAGCAGGCACGCGACCACGCAACCACCCGAGGCGGGACCACCCGCCCGGACATTGAGAGATAACACCAGGAGGGGGAAGCATGAGTGAATCTGACGGCATCGACGAGGCTATCGAGGGAATGTCACGCGTCGGGCTGACTGTCGCCGGCCGGCTTGGTGAGCAGGTGGCCAGGGCGCGCGAGCAGGCTATTCGCCGCGCCCAGGCGGCCGGGGAACAGCAGGCCCGTGAGTTGCAGGCCCGGTTTGACGCAGAGCGCGCAGCAGCCCGTGCACAGCTCGCCCCAGTGATGGACAACCGTTGGTGGGACACGGCCACCGGCCGCGACGTCGAGAGAGTGCACGAGGCGGCCACCGCGTGGAAGGACCACGACCCGGCGGCGCGCAGCGCGGCCGAGGTGATCCGGGACCAAGTGCAACGCCGCTACGGCCTGGACGTGGACAACCTGGGCGCCAACGATGCGTCGGTGGCCCCTGCCCTGGCGAAGGCCGAACGGGACCGCGAACAGGCAGAGCAGGAGCGCAGCACCGGCCGTGACGAGAACACCCAGGCCGCGCAGCTGCTGGCTGAGGCCACCCGGGAGGACCAGGACCGCGAACAGGACGTGACCGAAGAGAACCAGCGGCCCGAGGCTTTGACCGGAGAAGCAGGCATTAAGTACGACTCAGCCGAGCGCCGACAGGAGCTGGCCGCCAGTCTGGAGGGCGTTGCCGACCGCGAGGCCGTTCAGGCACGGCTTAGCGCCGACCAGGACCAGGGCACGCCGCCCAGCACGGCCGTGGCCAAGGCTCCAGGGCGCAGCCCGAAGGCCCGCAATACGCGCGGAACCAACGGCCAGACCAAACTCCTGCAGAAGGGCATGAGCCGCTAGTACTCCAGGAGCACGCAAGGGGCCGGCACCACAGTGGTGCCAGCCCCTTTTCCGTGTCTGACGTTGTTACGTCTGGTCCGGCCCGTTGGTCGCGCTATTAGTCGTGTCCTTCTTGAGGCTCCTGAACGTGGCAGCCATGGCCCGCATCGCGTCCGGATCTTCGCCCCAATAGCGTCCGCCCCGGTTACAGGCACGGAACGAGGTCACATGGGACTCTTCCATAGCCTGCCGCAGCTCCACCCACGCCGCCTGCAGATCGGCCCGCTGCTCAGGCGTCAGCGGTTCAGGTTCGCGGGGAGCAGCCGTCCGAGCAGGGGCCGACACTACCGCGGCTGGCGTCCGACGCCTTCTCAGCAAGTTTCGCAGCCCCATGTTCACCTCTCCTGATGGCAATAACTGGTCTCCTGTGAATGCTTAGACTGCGCGTTGCTCAATCTCGGTTTGAATCAACTGGATGGCTTCAGCTTGCAAGGCGTTTGCACGGTCGAGGTTTTCCCATGCCTCAAACGCTGCCCGTCCTGATTCTTCGGGGATTTGAGGGAGGATGATGTTCTCTACGTCGCCGCTGTAGACAGCGTCCACAACGGAGCCACAAGAAAGAGCACGGACCTGAAGCTGCGCCTGCCGTGTGGAGAACGCTAGGAAAAGTGATCCCGGGTTAGTGCCGGGAAGACACTTGATCCTCATCACGTGGTTATTCGCCAACCAACCCGCCCTGGATTCAGTGATGAGCACGGGGATCGCCATTCTTTCGTCCGCACGACCTTCGGCCCCGAATGCGATCATGCCTGGGAGAAGTTCATATTTGGTGAAATCCACTGACCGAGCCGCCAGATAGCGCATGTTGACCGGATTAGTTTGGAGGAGCTGACGTCCGGAGACGATGGGACGCCCGTACGCTTCCTCAACGTAGTACCGGGTGTACCGTCCGGGAATGTTTGCCTCTGCAACGTCCCCGCACCTCGTGCCGCCAGCGGCCAGCAGCGCTGCACGGGTTCTCGACACCTCGGGGTCGTGACGAGCAGCGTCCAGCCGTCCATTGAGCTGGCTGGCAGATACTGTCCATCCCTCTTTCATCGCGGCATCTCGGGTCTCGTAGGGCGCGCTGTCCTCAATGTCCTTAACCAACCGGGTGATTTCCAGCCTGGCAGCTTCCCGCAACTGCAGCGATTCCTGTACGAGCGAAGAGATGGCCGACACGAAGCCCGACTCAAAAAAGGGAACTTCAACTGCCGCCATGTCATCTGCGGACAAGTGGTCAATAACTCCACCAGTCTTGTTGCGGGTCAACAGGGCCTGACCTGTGGGCGAGCTTAGGAATGCGAACACATAGTTGCGGGTGGTGGTGTCTTGGATGCTTAGCCGCAGCATGTCGTCACTGAGAGCAAACTGAGCTATGTACTCGTCCGCAATTGCCAGGGGCCCCAGATTTCGACCTGAGCAAGTCTGCAGGATCGTGCCCGCTTGCGGCATCAGTGCAGCAGCAGAACCTTCGGTTGCGGACAGCAGATCCGCAGCCTCAGGAAGGTAATCGAAGACGTCATAAGGGCGGAGGTAAGGGATGTTCGTCTCCCCTAGACCGGCGTATACCCTCTTCGTACGGCTCGTGGGGGCAATGGACCCCAACCCATCTTCGCCGCCAACCGTCTGGGTAGTAACGCCCATTGCCTTCAGCAGGACAAGTCGCTCCGCAGCCTGGACGCCCGGAGAGCAGTGAAACTTAGCGTCAAGCCTCAAGCCCTCACGTGCAAAGCGTGAGCGGACCGGAGCAATAATCATGCTTGCTCACCCAACCACCGGAGATATGCCGTCGCAACCTCAGGAAGCTCGTCGTCCACCTGACGCTCACGAACCTCAATCTCTTTGAGCACCTCGACCCCCGTCTCAGGATCAATCTCACTGATAGTTTCGGTGCGGACCGCTATAGCGTCGGCACCGTCCGGAGTCCGGCGATAAATAGTGTTGCCACGCTTGTCGTGGCCAATCTTCTCTCCTACAGCCATGAAAATCGGGTAGTCAAGACCATCGGACTGCGCCAAAGCTTTCTCTTCCGACGAAAGCCGGCGCATGACGACGATGGAAGTTTGAGTGTCATTTCTCGGCTGGAAGAGGTCGCGATGCATATCGACCACAGCCAGAATCTGTACATTTTGCAGCAACCACGTACGCACGTACGCCAAGCCCGGGTTGTTGAGGATGCCGTTGGGAATCACCATAGCCATACGGCCGGTGCCTTCACGCAGCAGTTGAATACACCGCTCGATAAAAAGGATCTCCGGAGGCTGAGACTTCTGCAGGATGGGGATTCCGCTTACGTTCCTGCGGATGCTCAGTTGCCCGTTTTCATCCTTATCCCACATAGCGGCCAGTTCGTACTGGGCCAGAAGGTCCTCGTCGTCGATGACGATATTGGCGCCGAAAGGCGGATTTGAAACGATTACGTCCACGGACCCATAGCGAATCTTTTCCCGCAGCGACGGCTCCCAGGTGTGCGGACTTTCGAGGCTGTTCGCCTGCCAAAGTCCCCCAGAACCATCGTTGTTCATGACCATGTTCATCTTCGCCGCCCGAACTAGGCCGGGGTTCAGGTCGATGCCATTGACGCAGCTGGAGAGATACTCCGTCCTGCGTCGGTAAAGCTCCTGGCGTTCCTCCTCTGTGCCGGAGGCGGGGTCCATCCAGTTCTTACGCTCGTCCGCTTCGATGAAGGCCAATGAGTGGTTCATGGCTGTTATGAGGAACCCGCCAGTCCCACATGCCGGGTCGAGGACCACTTCATGGGGTTGGGGATTGAGCATAGTGACCGCCATGCGGCAGGCATTTCGTGGGGTGAAGAATTCGCCTCGGTCGCCGCGAAGATTAGAGCCTACGATCTCTTCGTAAGCTACGCCCTTGACGTCTACCGGGGAGGCCAGGAGGGAAAAGGCCTGGAGTTGGCTGACTACGTAGGCGATGACGGTTGGGCGTCCAGGAACCCTCGACAGCTGCCAAAGCAGCTATCCCGGAACCTGTCACGCGTCGGAGCCTCAAGGACACTTCGTTCCTGGTCAGCGCGCCCGTACTGGAGCCCGCTACGCGTGGTTGGCGCGGCACACTGACCCGCCTGGGCTTCCGCATGGAACCGTCCCCCGAGGAATTGGCCGAGCGCGAAGATATCCGCACGGTGAGCCAGCACTGGCCCGGCCCCCGGACGGTGGCTGTGGTCAACCGCAAGGGCGGAGCGAACAAGACACCCACGGTCGTCATGCTCAGCGCGATCCTGGCCCGGTACAGCGGCGCGGCCACCGTCGCGTGGGATAACAACGAGTCCCAAGGGACACTCGGCTGGCGGACCGAGCAGGGCAACCATGCCAATAGCGTCTTAGACCTCATCGACTCGTCCCAGACGTTGCTCTCCCCCAGCACCAACGCGGCCGAAATCGCCCGGTTCGTACACCACCAGACCGCGGACAAGTTCGACGTCCTGCGCTCGGACGAGAACGAGGAAGGCGACCACGAGGTGACCGCCGAGGAAGTGGACATTGCCCACCAGGTGCTTACCCGCTACTACCGGCTGATCGTCATGGACTCCGGTAACACGGCCCGGGCAGCGAACTGGCGTCGGATGATGTACCACACCAACCAGCTCGTGGTCCCTGTAACAGCCATTGAGGACCGCGCCGAGGCCGCTCGCTTGACCCTCCAGACGCTTGAGTCCCGTGGTGGCCACGACGCAGAGCTGGCGCGGAACGCGGTGGTGATCGTCTCGGAGTCCACCGACGCCAAGCGCAGCATGAGCGGTGACGCGCTCAAACGTGCCAAGGACGAGGGCCGCCGGATCGCGGACGGCTTCGCCCCGCACGTCCGTGCCGTCGTCCGCATTCCCTACGACCCTGCCCTGGTCAACGGACCCATCCGCTATGACGCTCTCCAGCCCGCTACGCAACGCGCCTGGCTCGCCGCAGCGTCGGCCGTAGCCAGAGGTTTCTAAGCGACACGCCGCTAATGCTCCCGAGTCTAAGAAACTGTTACCGCTTGAATGGGCCTATGGCAGGTAAAGGAAATAACGGAGGCGGCCGCCGCAGCAAGGGCGAACGCCGACTTGTTGGTACCCGCATGCCCATTCCCGACGCCGACAAGCTGGCAGCTGTTGCGGAAGCCGAAGGCATGACAGTCAGCGACTACGTCGCGAACCTCGTGACGCGGCATCTCAACCAGGTGCAGCTCGACACGCTCAGTAACCAGGAGGCCTTGCCTATCCCTCGCGCTTCTTAAATGGTGAAGGCCCGCACTAGGCGGGCCTTCAATTCAAGTTATTAAGCTCTTCACCGCATTTGCTTGGCGGCTACCCGGTGAAGGGCTCCTACTTCCACACCCTCTAGGAGGGTCCTTCCGTTATGCCCCTAAGTGTACACGCACGTCCTTTGGCGTCCACAGAAAACGCCGTGCTTCCTACGCGTCGCCGACGTGTAAACCGCAGCCAGGAGACGACTTCGGCCGTCGTGCTGGCCGCCGTGCCGGCGGGCATGGTCCGGGCAGCTCACGGCCGGCAAACCATGGCAGCCCTCCTGCGGCACGAAAAGTTCTCCCTGTGCAACCGGAACGGCCGGGCGACCATCGTCTCCGTACTTGGTGCCCTGATCGAGCGAGCCGACTACGACAGCATGACGAGCCGACCAGGCTGGGAAGCCCTTATTGAGGCCACGGGAACGTCCAGGACGACCGTCGCCCGGGTCCTTCGACTCCTAGCCACTTGGGGCCTGATCGGCCGCGTAGCGTCCGGCAGGCAGGCCAAGTACGCCACCGCCGGCCCGGACGGCGAACGCATTAACGAAGCAGCCGTCTATGTTCTGTGCGCACCGTCGCCGCTGGCGCTTGTTCATAAAGTTGGCACCCCTCCCGCCCTAGGCGGTTCTTACCTTAGAAAGAAAGAAATAACCCATGCACGCGCGCGAGAAAAAAGCTCACTAAATGACGTGGCTCCGCCACGGCTCATTCCTGCAGGCGCCGCAAGCGGCGCACCTGCCACCGAGGTGCCATGGCGTCCAGAACTGCTGTGGCCAGCTCACCGATCGCCAAACCGCCGTGTACAGCGTGTGGCCGCCGCGTCCGAGATCCGCTACCGGAGCTTTCCCCTGCGTTGCATGACGGCCAAAGACGTCGCCAGCTCCTGCCGGGACTTTTTCCTGGCCGGATGGACCGTCGCAGACATTCTGCACGCCCTCGACTGGCGGCCTGACGGCACGCTGTGGCCGCACAGCGGTGCACCGGACACCAAAGAAGCCTGGCGGATACGCGGCTGGCTGAAGCACCGCCTCAACGCCTGGCGCACCGAGGCCGGCGAGCCGCTGCGCTCCCGCGATCAGCAGGCAACGGCCCGCGCAGCTACTCTCCGCCGCGAGCAGGAGGCCGAGCGCCGGCGGATCCTGGAGCGCCAGGCCGAGCGCGCAGCCCAGCTGGACGCCGGCGACTCCCCCGCCAAGGTCACCGCCATAGCGAAGATCCGCGCCATGTTCGACGCCAACAAGCGCCAGCGCTCCAGTCTGCGCGCGGCCGCGCAGCCGAACTGGCGGGGTTTCCTCGATGGGTAGCCTCTCTCCCACATGTGCACAGCAAAAGCTCTACCCTTCGGGCTTTTCCTGCACACATGATGGACGACAGGAACCAGCTGACCGCCTGCACACAACCGCCGGGTCACCACACACAGGAACCTAACCCAACGCAACCGGCGGATGTGCACAGCCTCGATGACCCCACGAATCACCGGTCAAGCATGCAGCCTTGAACGGACTTACGGCGGTTCTCTCTAGGGCTTGCATACGTCGCAAACATGACGGTGACTTTTTGATGATTATTTCTAAAGTCTCAGTTACTATTAGATCAATTGATTCTAAAGTGCTGGAGAGGGAAAAGTGACTGCTTCTGAAGCCGATGTCTGGGCATCGCAACTCTTGGGTCCAATCGGTCCTCAGGTACGGGAACAGCTCCCGGGCATCCTGATTGACACGCATAACAAGTGCGTAGCCCTGCAAACTGGAAGCGAGCTCTCTACCGCACATGCTTACGGGCTAATGTGGGTAGCCCTCCCGAATGACGTGGCCAGAAAACTGAGCAAACTGGAGGGGGCCGACGTATTCCGCCCCCGGAACGGCAAGTACCCTGTGGTCGCATTTAACGGTGTCCCGGTACTACCCTGGCGGGTTTCGAAGGAGCTGGTCTCCCAGTTGGAGCACACTGTTCTGGCCGAGCCTGTCAAGGGCACGAAGCGTGCCCTGTTCGAACGTCGGGCGGTCCAGACGATGTTCGATTTTTCGCCTCGGGAGGGCAGCCCGGATATGTCTGAAATGCCCGCTCCTGGAGATGAACCAGACTTGCGGGAAATGATTCAGGAACTTGTTGGGGACGAAGCCCACGTCGCCCTGCTGGCCTATTCGAGCAACCAGCACGCCTTGATTTCGGCTCACTTTGGCTATGCGAAGCTCGGGGAAAACGACGTCATCGAGATTACCTACTCTGAAAAGATCGACCTTGACGGGGCTGCCGCCCAGCGACTCCGCGTCGTTCCTGATCTGGATGCGGTTGATTCGTTCGATGCAGGCGAAGTGGAAGCACTTGTCCTTCGCCCTCGCACTTCCCTGGAAGGAACGCCTTCCGCGGAGCGGCCGGTTGAGCTACCCAACACGGCTGAGCAAGAAAATGACTAGGTTCGACCAGCCCAGTCTCTTTCCGGAGAAGGTGGCGGCGATGGCCTTTGACCCTCGTCGCCTCACTCAGGCACGTTTGCTGGCCGGACGAACCAAACAGGACGTTGCGGCTTCACTAGGAATCTCCGGAGCGGCGCTGGGTCAATACGAGGCGGGAATCACGACACCGCGCCCAGATCAGCTGCCTCGGCTCGCTGAAACTCTAGGCGTCCCATTGAGTTTCTTTACTGCAGGGAGGCCCCACGCGCATTTGGACGCATCCACGGCGCATTTCCGAAGCCTCAGGAGTACTCGAGTCTCACAACGGGCGAAGGCAGTGACCTACGTGGAGATGCTGTGGGAATTGACGTATGCCATGGAGAGCTATGTCGAGCTCCCTTACGTCGATCTTCCTGCCCTTGCAGATGAAATGGATTCCCCCTCCCCGGAGGCGGCAGCCCGTGAGCTTCGGAAGCGCTGGGGCATCACACAAGGCCCGCTTCGACACCTTGTTAGGACGATGGAGCAGCATGGAATTATCGTCGCGTTGACAACATTGGCCGAAGAGGAAGTAGCACGTGTCGATGCGTTCTCCACCACGCATCTCCCACGGCCGGTTGTGATCCTCACGTCTGACCGCGCGGACGACGTCTACCGGCTGCGTTTCACCGCTGCTCACGAACTTGGCCACCTTGTGCTGCACCACGACGTTGCTGCTGGTGACATTGAAAAAGAGAAAGAAGCGGATCGTTTCGCCGCGGAACTACTTGCTCCCGCGGACCTAATTAAAGACGAGCTCTCAGCACGAATTCGCCTCAATGCCTTGGACGAAGTCAGCCGGCGCTGGGGTGTATCGCAAAAGGCGCTCATCTACCGAAGTCGAGAGCTTGGACTTGTGTCGGATAGCTCAGCGCGCCGGGCGTACCAAAAGCTTGAGCAACTGCGGACCAGCGGAATCCTCCAAAACGAGTCGGTCAGACGCTTTCCCGGCGAAACACCAGCGCTTCTCGCGAGTGCTTTCGAGCTTGCCCTGGATAACGGTCTAACACTGGAAAAGCTTGCAGCCCGCTTGTCGTGGCACCCTGCCATGGTCAGGGCCATGTTGGGGGAAACAAGCTCGAGGCCCAAGCTCCGGCTCGTATAGCGCCGTGTTACTGCGAGCCGGCACCGTACGTCGGCATCGTGACCGCTAGCCCAAATGGTGTTAGAGCATGGGTAGCCGTCTCTCCCGGTGGTTCCCGGCCGGTGCGCCGGCAGTCCCCCATTGAAGCGCTCGGCTCAGTAAAGCAATGACAGCTTGCTACAAAAGTTTTGCTTTTTTCACTTTTTTCACAAGTGAAAAAAGTGAAGACACGGGAGCCAGCTTCACAAGCGAAACAAGTTCTGCTGTCTACGCTGGGAATACTTGTGAAGGGAAGGGCTCAATGAAAAACGAATTGGACCGTGGAGCGCTCAGTAGGATCATTGCTGTAATCAACGGCAAAGGTGGAGTCTTTAAGACCAGCATTGTAGCCAACGTCGGTGGACTTCTCGCTGAGGCCGGCTCACGCGTACTCCTCGTGGATCTGGACCCGCAGGGCAACCTGGCAGAGGACCTAGGCTATTCCGACCAAGGGGACGGCGGCAGAAGTCTTGCAGCTGCGCTCTGCTTCGGCGCCGAGCCGGCCCTGCTAACGAGCGTCCGACCAAACTTGGACGTCATCGCAGGAGGGCCGGAACTCGACGATGCAGCAGCATTTCTTGGAGCCAAGGCCCAAAAGGACCGCGATGCAGCTCATCTAGCCCTTGCAAAGATGCTGGCAACTGTCGCGGGGGAGTACGACCTCGTTCTACTTGATTGCCCGCCCGGCAATGAGCCGCTCCAGGCCGCGGCCGTCGCAGCGGCACGGTACGCACTGGTACCACTAAAGACAGACATGTCCAGTCGCAAAGGCGTCGCTGCGGTTGCGGCACGCATGGACAGTGTCGTGGGGCTCAACCCATCACTGGATCTCTTGGGCGTCGTCTTGGTTGGAACCGGAACCAATTCCAAACAGGTCCACAAGGTCACCCGTGACCACCTCATTGCGGATTTCGGAACCGATGAAGTGCTGTTCCCGATGACTATCCGTCATGCAGAAGCAACCGCCCAGGCATGCAGGGAACGGGGGCTGCTAGCGCACGAGCTTGAACGGGAACTCAGCAAAGCACCCAAATGGTGGGAGATTCGTCGCGGAGAAGCGAAAGCCACGAATTCAGGACCAAAGTCTGCATCCAGCGTTGCTGAGGACCTACATGCAGTCGCCATGGAAGTAACGCGGCGCGTCGCCGCTGCAGAGTCCCAGGAGGTTAGTGCATGAGCGCCGAGCAGAACACCAGCCGGCCCGCGCTAGGGCTGCCGCCGCGCCCCTCCGGAGCCCCAGCTGCCGATGCGCCGTTAGCGCGCATGCTCTCCGGTCGCCGTAAGGAGGCGCCGGCGAAGAAGGAAGAACCGAAGGATGCCAAGACCGAAAACATGACGGTTAGCATCCCAACCGCCCTTCGTAGCCGTGCCAAGGCCGCGTACAAGGCGACCAGCTACGCCGAAGGGGATAACACATGGGCCCACTTCGTTGCTAAAGCCATCGAAGCAGAAACCCGGCGGCGCGAAGCCGAACACAACCAGGGCGAGATGTACCCGGCATGGGGAGAGAAGCTACCTGGAGGCAGGAGACTCAAGGACAGCTAAAGGCGCTGTTGTCTCAAGAAAATAAGGAATGGCCCCGGAACGCTTCCGTGGCCATTCCTTATCCGAGGGAGCACGAAGCGGTAGCTCCGGCGCTCACTCCCACGTTGATTCTTCGTCCCACAGCGCCTGGTAGGCAGCTGCTTTGTACATCAGGGACATCGACTGGATGGAGGCCCATGGAAAGAAATCGGGCTGCGCTTCAGGGTTTCCGCCAACACGGTCATACTCCTTGCCCTTCTTGGGCACCACAAGACCATCGATTTCGCTTCCGCGCCCCGATATCCCCACCTCGGATACGGTGTCTACTTCGAGCCGGATCATCCCCCGGGATTCGTTATCGGCGTAGCGCAGAGGGTGGTTTAGGTTGATGGCGACGATGTCGCCGGCTTCAAGGTTCAAAGGTGTGTTCTCCATATGGACCACAGTAAATGCTCGTGCGGACAGCCTCCTATCCCCGTCAAGGACCGCCGGCGCCCTTTGCCCGAGCTACGCGGAGGGCCCGCCGGCCTTGGGTGGCTGCTTTGCGGGTTAGCGATCTCGAGCTAGTTTCCTGCAAGATCCTGCCCATTTGGCCACAAGGTGCGGATGCCCCTGACCGTGCTTACTAGAGGATGGATGTACGTCGGGGGCGGCCGCCGTTATAGGATCCAGACTAAATCAAGCGGACGCTCTACCACCTGAGCTACAGAGCCATGAAGTGGCTCCGGAGGGGTTCGAACCCTCGACCTTCCGGTTAGTGAGCAATCCGGTCGTGAGCCGGCGGGGAACGCGTTCTTCCCTTGCCCCTAAGACAGACAGCCGCTCTACCCACTGAGCTACGCCCCCGTGACTGTGGAGGCGAGGGGAATTGAACCCCTGACGCGCTGTTTTGTGAGCAAATCCGGTCGTGAATCGGTGGGGAGCCATCTCCCTTTTGCCCTATTACTACTATCTTACCATTTTGTCAAGGTAAAGTCAAATTTTCGAGAATCCCTCCAGTGGAGTTGATAATTCTTCCCGCTGCAGCACTTCCCTCAAAAACGACCGATATCTTTAGTCGCGCGCGGGCTGTCCGTCATGTAGTTCACTGGAGTTTGAGGCCGGCCTGTCGCGACGGGCGCTGACCTGCTCGAATTCGAAACGGTCGAATTCTGACCGGGCGGTCTTTTCCCTGAATGGCGGCCGTCCTCAAGGGCGGACGCCATTGCTCCTTCGGGAGGCGGCAGGGCCACGATGCAACCGTCCGGTCGAAACGGACCCTGCGGGGTCGCTGCTGTTATTTGGCGGGCTCCATGATTCGCAGGACGGCGTGTCCGTTGATGTCCTGGAGGGGGAAGTAGACCCGGTGGGTGACCTGGTCGACCGCGACGGTGTGGGCGTGGTCATTGAGCTTGGCCGCCGCCACCGGGACCAGGGCGCGGTCGTGCTCGTCGAAGATACTGACGGTGCCGTCCTCGGCTGCGAGGTAGAGCCGGTGCAGGCCTTGGTCGAACGCCAGAACGTCCGGGGTGTTGCCGGTGTCGAACCGGGCCGTGATCTCCTTGCTGCGCAGGTCCAGGACGAGGAGTTTTGCGTTGCCTTCGCAGGCGATGAACGCCAACTGCTTCGCCCCGTCGATGAAGAGACCGTGGGGTCCGTCGCACCCATCGACCTTAAGCCGGTCCGTGACGGCGTCGGTGGCAGGGTCGATGATGAGCAGCTCGCCGCGGCCCTGCCCGTTGACGAACACCTTCCCGCTCGTCGGGTCGTAAATGACGTTTCCGGTCCCGCCGCCGACCTCGATCGGCGACCGGGCCTGACCGGTCGCGAGGTCGATGACGGTCAGGGCATGATCATGTTCGTTGGAGACGTAGGCCTTCCCATGGGCCGGGTCATAGGCTATCCCGTCGGGAAGGTCGCCGGACTTCACCCGGCCGGTTTCCCGGAGGGTGCGGGTATCAATGAGGGCGACCTCGTTGGTACCGGCGGCGGCGGCCAGGAGCGTGTGCCGCTCAGGGGCCACCATCACGCCGTGGACCGAGGCCGTACCCTGGGCCGTTCCGTCCACTGCCGGCTTGCCGAGGTCCACGACATCGACCGTGCCGTCTCCCATATGGGCGATGTAAAGCCGCCGGGCAGCGGGGTCAATCGACTGGTAATCCAGCCGTGTCGCCCCGCCAGGCAACGGCAGGTCCTGCACCTGTCTCAGTGGCAGGGCCGAGGCGGGTGCCGGGCCGGAGCAGCCGGCCAGCATCAGGGCCGCCGGCAACACCGTGGCAGTGACAGCACGGCGAAGGATCGCGGGGAACGGCATGGGTGTCTCCTGTCGCTCAGAGGATAACGACGTTCACAACGAACGCGGTGACCGCGCCGGCGGCGATCACCAGGTACGGACGGGACAGCCGGGACCCCGCGGCCGCGGCCAGGGCCGGGGGCAGGCCGCCTGCGAGCAGGCAGAGGATGTCTCCGGCGCTGACGGCCGGCATGAAGTCATCATTCAGGGACCACAGGTTTGCCAGCAGCCGCCACCCCAGGACGGCGACAAACGTTCCGGCAGTGGCAGCAGCCAAAGGCAATGGCTGCCAGTGGCAGGCCCGGGCCGCAGCAGCCACCGCCGAACCGGAGATCAGTGCGGCGGCCAGGATCAGTGCGGGCGGGACCATGCTCCCTCCCCCTTTCAGGCCGGGCGGCCATCGGCTTTACCCCCACGCCCAGTCTAGTGCAACCATGGTTGCACGATTACCATGGGTAGGTGAGTAATGAGTCTTTTCCCGCGGGATCCTGGGTGCTGCTGAACTACCGGATGCCACGCACCCCTTCCAGCCCGAGGGTCGCCGTCTGGCGGCGTCTTCAGTCCCTTGGCGTTGCCCAGCTGGGAGACGGGCTTGTCGCCTTGCCCGCGGACGCGCGGACAAAGGAACATCTGGAGTGGATCGCCGCCGAGGTCGAGGCCAACTCCGGGACGGCCACCGTGTGGGTCGGCCGCCCGTCCAGCCCCGCCGGGGAGCGACGGATCGTGGCAGCGATGCAGGATGAGCGCCGCAAGGAATACCTCGCCCTGGCCAAGGACGCCGGCGACGCGGCGGCCCTGCCGGATGCGGCACGTGCCCGCGCCGCCAAACGCCTTCAACAGCAGCACCGGAAGATCGGCCGGCGGGACTACTTCCCGCCCACCGAACGCGAGACCGCCCGCGCCGCAGTCAAATCCATCCTCCAACCGGCGTCCGCACTACCGCCCGTAGCACTCCAAGCGGGCCAATGAAGTGGGCCACACGCCCGGGCGTGCACGTTGACCGCGCCGCCTGCGCCTGGCTCATCCGCCGGGCCATCGACCCCCAGGCGGATTTCATCTACGTTAGCGACGCCGCTGACGTCCCTGCCGACGCGACCCCGTTCGATATGCCCGGCGTTGACCTCGGCCACCACGGGGCGGACTGCAGCTTCGAGACCATCCTGGACAGATACGAGATCCACGACCCGGTCCTGACCGCAATCGCCGAACTCGTCCACGAGGCAGACATCGAAGATGACCGCTTCGACGCCCCCGCCGCGCCGGGTCTGGACGTCATCATCCGGGGCCTGTCCCTCACCCTGGACGACGACGCCATCCTGGCCGCGGCCGACCCGATCTTCAACGGACTCTACGAATACTTCAAACGGG